>CAXBRX010000369.1:0-3634 GCA_963977835.1 uncultured Derxia sp. | reverse complement strand
TGATTGTAGTCAATGTGGAAAAGATCGAGCCGCGCGGACCAGGGCGCGAGGTCGGCCTGTATGAACGGCACCTCGGGCAGACGCTTGCGCGCTTCGGCGAGCATGTTGGGCGAGCTGTCGAGCCCGACCACGCGCGCCTGCGGATAGCGTGCGATCAACAGCTCGGTCGAATTGCCCGGCCCGCAGCCCAGATCGATGATGTGCGCGGCGGCGCCCGTGTGCGACAAGGCCGGCACCTGGGCCAACAGATCGCGCGCAGGCCGGCTGCGCTCGTCCTCGAACTTCAGGTATTGCGCGGCGTTCCAGTCTGCACTTGCCATCGACGCCTCCGGGCTCGGGCCGGCCGTTTATGCGAGATCGTGCCCGGTCAGGCGCACCAGGGCCTCGCGGTATTTTTCGCTGGTCCGGGCAATCACTTCGGGCGGCAGGGCCGGCGCGGGCGCCTTCTTGTTCCAGCTCGTGATCGATTCGAGATAGTCGCGCACGAATTGCTTGTCGTAGCTCGGCGGGTTGATGCCGACCTGATACGAATCGGCCGGCCAGAAGCGCGACGAATCGGCGGTCAGCACTTCATCCATCAGCGTGAGCGTGCCGTGCTCGTCGAGGCCGAATTCGAACTTGGTGTCGGCGATGATGATGCCCTTGGTCGCCGCGTATTCGCTCGCCTTGGTGTACAGGCGGATGCTCGCGTCGCGCACCTTCTCGGCGAGGTCTTTGCCGATGATTTCGGCCGCGCGCTCGAACGAAATGTTCTCGTCATGGTCGCCCATCTCGGCCTTGGTCGCGGGCGTGAAGATCGGTTGCGCAAGCTTGCTCGCGTTCTGCAATCCGGTTGGCAACTTCACGCCGCAGACCGCGCCCGATTGCTGGTATTCCTTCCAGCCCGAACCCGCCAGATAGCCGCGCACCACCGCTTCGATCGGCAAGGGCTTGAGCTTCTTGACCACCATCGCGCGGCCGCGCACTTGTTCGACTTCGCCAGGCGCCACCACGGTTTCGGGCGCGATGCCGGTCAGATGATTGGGCACCACGTCTTTCAGGATGTCGAACCAGAACAAGGCCATGGCGGTCAGCACCCGGCCTTTTTCGGGAATCGGCTCGGACATGATCACGTCGAAAGCCGAGAGGCGATCGCTCGCCACCATCAGCATGCGGTCATCGCCGATCGCGTAGTTCTCGCGCACCTTGCCGCGGCCGAGCAGCGGCAGCGAGGCGATGGTGGATTGGTAAAGCGCTTGGGTCATGGCAATTCCCAGAAAAGCGAAGCGCCGCCCGACGGGACGGCGCATGCGAGCGCGCACAAAGCCTGCGCGCCTTTGATTACGGCGCCTTGTTCGACTTCACCCAGTCGAGCAACGCGTTGTACAACGGATAGCGCGCATTCTGATCATTGACGCCCGCCCAGATGTAATCCAGCGGGATCGACGCCACGAAGACGTCCTTCTGCGTATCGGCCTCGGTCACGATCAGTTTGGCTTCCTTCCCGCGGACTTGCCCCCCAAAGTCGTAGCGCACCCACAGGAAAGGCTTGTAATAACGCGCTGCATTACTGATGCCGATGCGATCAACCACACCAGGAACCTTGTCGGTCAGATTGGCTTGCACGATACGCGTCTGCAATTGCTCGAGGTCGATCGCTTCCTTGGCGATGCCAAGCTTTTGCACCATGCCCTTATCGAAATCATTGCGCGGCACGAGAACGATTTCATCGTAGCGCTTGAGATTGACCTTCTCCGACGTGAGCGTCGTGGCCTTGACCACTTTCTCGCCGGTCGGGAAGTAGCCGGTTTTCGCATCTGGACTGACCACCTGCATTTGGGTGCCACAAGCACCTAGCAGCAACACGGCGGCCACTGCGGCCAACCGACCAACCAACGACTTGAGCATGTGTTCTCCGTTGAACGAACGATGAATCAATTGACCAGTTGCGCGAGCTTGCCGGCCTTGTATTGCTCGGCCACCTCGGCCAGCGACACACCCTTGATCTTGCCGGCCTGGCCTTCGCAACCGAATTCGAGGTAGCGCTGTTTGCAGACCTTGTAGGCGGCCTCGCGCGCGGGCTTGAGCCATTCGCGCGCGTCGAACTTATCGGGGTTCTCGGCCAGGAACTTGCGCACCGCGCCCGTCATCGCGAGGCGGATGTCGGTGTCGATGTTGATCTTGCGCACGCCGTGCTTGATGGCTTCCTGGATCTCGGCGATGGGCACGCCGTAGGTCTGCTTCATCTTGCCGCCGTACTCGTTGATGATGGCCAGCAGGTCTTGCGGCACCGACGACGAGCCATGCATCACGAGGTGGGTGTTGGGGATGCGGGCGTGGATTTCCTTCACGCGGCTGATGGCCAGCACATCGCCGGTCGGCGGGCGCGTGAATTTGTACGCGCCGTGGCTGGTGCCGATGGCGATCGCCAGCGCGTCGAGTTGGGTTTCCTTGACGAAACGCGCGGCTTCTTCGGGATCGGTCAGCATCTGGCTATGGTCGAGTTTGCCGACCGCGCCGATGCCGTCTTCTTCACCGGCCTCGCCGGTTTCGAGCGAGCCCAGGCAGCCCAGTTCGCCTTCGACCGTGACGCCGACCTTGTGCGCCATCGCGACGACTTGCTTGGTCACATCGACGTTGTAGCCGAAATCGGCCGGGGTCTTGCCGTCTTCCTTGAGCGAGCCGTCCATCATGACCGAGCCGAAGCCCAGGCCGATGGCGCCTTCGCAAACCTTGGGGCTGGTGCCGTGGTCTTGATGCATGACCAGCGGAATGTGCGGATAAGCCTCGGTGGCGGCCAGGATCAGGTGCTTGATGAACGGCTCGCCCGCGTATTTGCGCGCCCCGGCGCTGGCCTGCAGGATGACCGGCGCACCGACCTCGTTGGCCGCTTGCATCACGGCCTGGACCTGCTCGAGATTGTTGACGTTGAAAGCCGGGATTCCGTAGCCGTTTTCGGCTGCGTGGTCGAGCAGTTGGCGCATCGAGACGAGAGGCATTCGAAAGTCTCCTGAAGGTCGAAAATTCGGGCGCGATTATACGGCCCGCACCGGGTGGAAACCCGGACGAACCGCACAAGGAATGACCTGGGTGCGTCCCGTGTTTATTGGAGGTGCTGGCCGACCCGCACGATCTTGATGGTATTCGTGCCGCCGGGGCTGCCCATGGGCTCGCCGATGGTCATGATCGCGATGTCGCCGCTCTTGACCACGCCGCGCTCGAGCAAGGCCCGCTCGGCCTGGCTCAGCGCCGAATCGCGGTCGTTGCCGGGCGCGAAATCGACCGCGAAAACATTGCGGTACAGCGCCACCTTGCGCCGCGTATCGGCGCGCTGCGACAGCGCGTAGATCGGGATGTCGACATCGTGGCGGCTCATCCACAGCGCGGTCGAGCCCGATTCGGTCAACGCGCAGATCGCCTTGGCGCCCAGATGGTAGGCGATGAACAAGGCGCCGTTGGCCACCGATTGGTCGATGCGCTTGAAGGTCTGGTCGATGAATTCGGCGTCGAGGCCCACGGTCTCGGATTCGTCCGCGGCCTGGGCGATGGTCGCCATCTGGATCACCGTCTCGACCGGATATTTGCCGGCAGCGGTTTCGGCCGAGAGCATGACGGCATCGGTGCCGTCGAGCACCGCGTTGGCCACGTCGGACAC
>CAXBRX010000368.1:0-3634 GCA_963977835.1 uncultured Derxia sp. | reverse complement strand
AACAAGTATCTGGCCGAGCACGGCGTCATCGTCGAAAAGACCGGCCTGTACTCGTTCTTCATCATGTTCACCATCGGCATCACCAAGGGCCGTTGGAACACGCTCGTGACCGCCTTGCAGCAATTCAAGGACGATTACGACAAGAACCAGCCTTTGTGGCGCATCCTGCCCGAGTTCATCGCGGCCGATGGCGGGCGCCATGCGCGCTATGAACGCATGGGCCTGCGCGACCTTTGCGATCTGATCCATCGCATGTACAAGAAGCACGACATCGCGCGCCTGACCACCGAGATGTACCTCTCGGACATGGAGCCTGCGATGAAGCCGACGGACGCGTTCGCGCGCATCGCCCACCGCGAAGTGGATCGGGTGCCGATCGACGATCTCGAAGGCCGCATCACCAGCGCCCTCGTCACGCCGTATCCGCCCGGCATTCCGCTCCTGATTCCCGGTGAACGCTTCAATCGGCGCATCATCGACTACCTGCGTTTCACGCGCGAGTTCAACGAGCATTTCCCGGGCTTCAAGGCCGATGTGCATGGCCTGGTGGAACAGGAAATCGACGGCCGCGTGGAATACTTCGTGGATTGCGTGCGCGACTGACCCGAGAACGATGACTTCCATCCTGTTCGAGAGCCTTGCCGCCGGCCGGGATCTCGGCCGGTTGCATGACATTGCAGCGGTTCTGATCCGCTACGGTTTTGGCGACGTGGTGCGCCGCATGGGCCTGGGCGCGGCGCTCGAACGCGCTGGCCGCGCGCTGCACTGGAAAGAGCCCGAAGCGCTCGCCCACCTCGAACCGCCCGCGCGTGTGCGGCGCGCGCTCGAAGACATGGGGCCGACCTTCATCAAGCTCGGCCAGATCCTGAGCACCCGGGTCGATTTGTTCGGCCCGGAATGGATCGCCGAATTCCAGCAATTGCAGGACCATGCCGTGCCCGTGGCCTGGGCCGATCTGGAAGCGCAAGTGCATGCCGACCTCGGCGACGACCCGGCCGTGGTGTTCAAGTCTTTCGACACCACGCCGCTCGCGGTCGGCTCCATCGCCCAGGTGCATGGCGCGCAATTGGCCGATGGCGCCGAGGTGGTGGTCAAGATCCGCCGGCCCGACATCCGCCGCATCATCGAAGCCGATTTGCGCCTGCTCACGCGGCTGGCCGAAATCGCCGAATCCGAAGCGCCCGAACTCGCCCGTTACCGCCCGCGCGAAGTGGTGCGGCAATTCACCTTGTCGTTGCGGCGCGAGCTCGACCTCGCGGCCGAATGCCGCAATGCCGAGCGCATCGCCAAGAATTTCGCCGAGCATCCCGAGATCGTCGTGCCGAGCGTCTACTGGGAATGGACCAGCGAACGGCTCAATGTGCAGCAACGCATCGAAGGCATTGCCGGGCGCGACCTGGCCGGCGCCGATGCGGCCGGGCTCGACCGCAAGCTGCTCGCGCGCCGCGGCGCCAATGCGGTGCTCAAGATGATGCTCGAAGACGGCTTCTTTCACGCCGATCCGCATCCGGGCAATGTGTTCTACCTGAACGAGAACCGCGTCGCCTTCATCGATTTCGGCATGGTCGGGCGGTTGTCGGAAGCGCGCCGCGACCAAGTCGTTGCCTTGTTGCAAGGGCTGGTGGGGCGCGACGCCGCCGAGGTCGCCGATGTGCTCATCGAATGGAGCGACGGCGCAGCCACCGACCTCGACCGCCTGCGCAACGAGATCGACAAATTCGTCGACGATTATCACAGCGTGCCGCTCAAGGAACTCGACCTCGGCGCGATGCTGGGCGATGTGACGGGCCTGCTGCGCGACCATGGCCTGACCCTGCCGGCCGACCTCGCGATGATGGTCAAGGCCTTCATCTCGCTCGAAGGCATGGGGCGGCAGATCGATCCCGATTTCCAGCTCGGCCCCGAAGCCGGGCCTTTCCTCAAGCGCGCGATCTTCGCGCGTTACGCGCCCGACAAGCTTGCCAAGCGCGGCTGGCGCAGCATCGCCGGCGCGGCTGAATTGCTCGCGAGCCTGCCGCGCGATGTGAGCCAATTGCTGCGCGCCGCACGGCGCGGCAATTTCAAGGTGCAGGTCGAGGTCAAGCCGCTCGAAAAATTCGGCGAGCAGATCGACCGCGCCGCGGCGCGCCTGACCATCGGCCTTGTCACCGCGGCGATGATCATCGGCACGTCCATTCTCATGACGGTGGGCGCGCGCGAAGACACCGCGAAGCTGTCCACCTTCGTGATGCTCGGCCTCGTCGTCGCTTTCGGCGGCGGCTTGTGGGTCTTGTTGTCGATCTGGCGCGGCAAGAAGAACAAGCGCTGAAGCGCGCCTACGCCCGCGCCACCACGCGTTGCGGAATTTCCAGCCGCACCCGGGTGCCGGTCGGGCCCGAATCGATGCTCAGATGCGCGCCCAGCCGTTCGGCGCGGTGGCGCAGATTGTCCAGCCCGCGGTGCCCGCGCTGGCCGCGCTTGGCCGCCACGTCGAAGCCATGGCCGTTGTCGGAAATCTCGACCACCGCGCGGCGCGTGGTCTCGTTCCAGTCGGCCAGCACATGGATGCGGTTGGCGCCCGAATGCTTGAGCACATTGTTGAGCGCTTCCTGCACGAAGCGCATCGCATGCAAGGCGCCGTCATCGTCGAGCGCGCGCAAGGGCGGGATGTCGCCCACTTCCCATTCGATGTCGATGCCGGCCAGGGTCAGCTTGTTGGCCAGGCGGTAGCGCACCGTGCCGAGCAGGGCGCCGAGGTCGTTGTCCTCGATGTCGAGCGAATCGATGGTGATGCGCAGCTCTTCCACGCAATCGCGCAGCACGCCGATGGCGTCGTCGGTGCAGACATTGCCGCGCTCGAGCGATTGCATGCTGATCATCAATTGCGCGCCGATGCCGTCATGCATGTCGCGCATGATGCGGTTGCGCTCGTTGAGCACCGATTCGCGGCGTTGGGCGTCGGCCAGCGCGCGGAAGTTGGCGGCCAACTCGGCCTCGCGCGCGGCAATGCGTTGTTCGAGGCCGGCGTTGAGCGCTTCGACAGTCGACAAGGCGCTCGCGAAGCGGCGCGCGAGCACGATGCCGAACACGATCAGCACCACGCCATAGGCCGCGGGCGTGACCGACACCCATTCGAGATTGCCCATGTCGCCTTGGACCTGGTCGACCACATAGCAGACCGCGAGCAGGGTGATGGCGCCGGCCATCACCAGGTTTTCGAAGGTGCGCTCGCGCCAGGCATGGCGGATCAGCAAGGCGAGCGAGATGGTGGTGGTGATGTAGACCGAATATTCCCAGGGCTGGCTGTACCAGTTCCACCACCAGTCGTCGGTCGTCACGACGCCGACCAGCGTGGCGGCGGTCGAGAACACGCCGTAGCCGATGGCGAGCATGCCCGCGCGCTTGGTGTAGCAGCCCGAAAAATGCAGCACGAAGAGCAACATCGCCACTTCGCTCCAGTAATCGGCCATGCTGGTGAGCAGGCCGAACCAGGGCTGCGGAATCGGGGCTTCGACCATGAAATACCCGACCGTCAGCAGCGCCCAGCCGAGTGCGACCAGGCCGAACAAGGCATACAAGGGCTCTTTGCGGCGCAACCACCAGAACAAGATGAGCATGCAGCCGAGCAGGGTGGCGCCCGCCACCACCACATGGC
>CAXBRX010000367.1:0-3638 GCA_963977835.1 uncultured Derxia sp. | reverse complement strand
CGGCGACGCGATAACGCACCTGCCAGCTCGGATCGCGCACGAAAGGATCGAGCAAGGCGGCCGGCACACGGTCGGCCACGATGGCGCGCACTTCGTCGTCCGGATCGCGCGCCATGCGCATCAGGCCGGGCAAGGAATGGCGCTCGGCCACCACCCGGCGCACTTCGCGGTCGGGGTCGTTCTCGAAGCGCTGCAACAGCGCCGCGGGCACGCGCTTGGCGACGATCTTGCGCACGTAGTAATCGATGTCGTCGGCCATGCGCATAAGCTCGGACTCATCGAGGCGCAACGCGACCCGCACCCGCACTTCGCGGTCGGGATCATGGATCAGCGCGCTCGCATGGCTGGTCGGCAATCGCGCGAGCGCCGAGAAGCGCACCGTGCCGTCCGGATCGGCGAGCAGTTTGGTCAGGCGAAAAACATCGGCGTGGCGCGCGGCGATGGCGCGCACCTCGAAATACGGATGGTCGAGATGATGATTCGCTTCGTCCGGATTCCAGGCGAAGAAGCGTTCGACGCGCTTGGCATAACGGTCGTGCACACAGGCCACGCGCAGTTCGCAACGATGGGCCGGCAGCAGATGCGCAGCGTGCTCGCAACGCGTGCAATCGACCGGCTGACCTTGCCAGTCGATGGCGTCGAAATCGTCGCGCGCCGCCATGTCCGGCTCACGCGTCTTCGTCGTCGCCGCGCTCATGGCGGGCGAGCACTTCGACCAACAACCGCGCCCCCAGACGATCGAGCGGATCGAGCAGGCTGATCACGCCGAGCATGTCGGTCGCGGGGACGAATTCGCCCAGGCGCATGTGCAAGTACGCGAGCGCCTTGAGCGTGAACAGATAGAACCGCGGCAAGGCGGTGTAATCGTTGGCCGCGGCTTGGGGAAACACTTCGGGGCAAGCACCAAGATCGCGCCAGTCGACCGGGATGCCCATGCGCCGCGCGGTCTGTTCCAGGCAGCGCTCGGCCACTGCACGCGCCTTGGCCAGGCGATGCTTGTAGAAATAAAAGCGATAGCGCGCCACGAACACCGCGGGGTGTTCAGGCGCGCACGCGGTCGCGAGGTCGAGCCAATGCTCGGCCTCGACATCGTCGTGCCAAGCGGCACCGGCGCGTTCGAGCGCGGCTTGCGCGGCGATCGGCAGATGCGCGCCGAGCACCGCGTCGTTGAGCCATCCGAGGTCGTCGACTGCGGGTGTTGCCGGCATCGCGTCCTCCGTGGTCGAAACGCCCGATGTCCGCGTGGGCGCCGTCAGCGCTTGCGAACGATCGAACTCAAAGAGATCGACGCCACGCCGGGCGCGGCCGTCGCAGCGCCCATCGAGCTGCAACCGCAAGGCCCGGCGTTCGGGTTCGTGACCTTGAGGCCCGAATCCATCGGCGCATCGACAAAGTCGAGGATGGTGCCTTCGAGCACTGCGGCACTGGCCGGATTCACGAAAATGCGCACACCGCCTTGTTCGAGCACCGCATCGTCGGCCGCCGCGGCGGGCTCGACATCGAAGGTGGTGCTGTAGCCCGAGCAACCGCCGGGCGCCACGTTCAGGCGAAACCCGCCCGCAGCTCCCGCGGACGAGAACATCACCATGCGGCGGATGAACTTGAGCGCGGCCGGCGTGATCTCGACCTTGGGCACGGCGACGGTGGGCGCATTCATGATCAGACCTTGACGATGCAGCCGTCGACCGGGCAGACCGACACGCATTGCGGCGCGTCGTACTGGCCTTCGCATTCGGTGCACTTGCTCGGGTCGATCACGAAAGCACCCTTCTTTTCGCTGATCGCCACGTTCGGGCATTCCGCTTCGCAAGCCGAGCAACCGCTGCAGGTCGAAGCAATGATCTTGTAAGCCATGACTATTCCCCCTTCAAGACGACGCTTGCGCGCCTAATAAAAACCGATGCCGTGACCCCATGCAGGAATCAGGCCGCCTTGCCGCTCGCGAGCAACGCACCTTGGCGGATCGCCGCGTCGCCGCGCGCACCGTGTTCGCGCGTGCCTGCCTTGATTTCGGCCACGTAATCCTTGAACCAGGCCAGCGCCGCCTGATCGATGAACTCGCCCGCATAACGCTCGACGGGTTCGATGCCCGCGGCCTTGAGTTCATCGCGCGGGCAAGCGCCGATCTTGGACACCAGCACCGCGTGGCAATCGTTGATCGAATTGACCACCGACGGCAGCGCGTCTTCGTCGCCGAAGCCGCCCTGGCAATACAGGTCGACTCGACGATGGCCGACGAACTTCGCGCCCTTGGCACTCACTTCATAAATCTGGAATTCGCTGACATGGCCGAAGTGCTCGTTGACCCGGCCTTCGCCCTTGGTGCCGACGGCGACCAGCACATTCATGTCGCGCGTGGTTTCGTCGAGCGCATCGGCGAGCGAAACGATTTCCGCTTCCTTGGCTTCGCGCTTGGCGATGCGCTGTTCCTCGACGACTTGCTGATAAGCCTGGCGCGTCGCGAGGTCGTACTGCACTTCCATCTGCTCGATCTTCTCGGTCGTGAATTCGTCCGAGCGGTCTTCGCCGAGCAGGCCGACGGCATCGGCGCGGCATTGCCGGCAATGCCGCATCATGTTCATGTCGCCTTCGCAAGCGTCTTGCAGCGCCTTGAGTTCCTGCGCCGTCGGGCCGCGCTGGCCGGTCAGGCCGAACACCGTGCCGTGCTCGGGCGCCGAGATCAGCGGCATGATGTTGTGCAGGAAAGCGCCGCGCGCCTTGACCGCCTTGTTCACCTCGACCAGGTGCTGATCATTGACGCCCGGGATCATCACCGAATTGATCTTCGCGAGGATGCCGGCCGCGGTCAGCATCTCGAGCCCTTTCAACTGGTTCTCGAGCAGGATGCGCGCGCCTTCGCGGCACACGACCTTTCCCGACATCAGGTTCGTAATGCCCATGAACTCCGCCACGAACGGCGTTGCGGAGTTGCGATAGATTGCGTCCGGCCTGCCGACCTGCTCGAGCGAGCCGGTGTCAAGGATGGAGCGGGCTTCGTGATGGGGCACGCCGAGTACGGCTACACCGCGAACATGCCGTTGGCTGATGCCATCCGGGAGGAATCACTGGTCACGTGGGAGTTCGACGGACAACCGCTCGAACCCATACACGGCGGACCCGTGCGACTCCTGATCCCCAACCTGTACTTCTGGAAGTCACCGAAGTGGGTGCGCGGACTCGAGTTGATCGACGCCGACAAGCCCGGCTTCTGGGAGCGCAACGGCTACCACCAGTACGGCGACCCCTTCAAGGAACAGCGCCACTGGGGCGACTGACGGTGTGCAGCAAAACTTACGTTTTGCTGCAGGGGGCGACGAGGTCGAGCGTGCGCTCGGTGTAGGTGAGGGCGGGCGCGAGCCAGCCATCGAGCTTCTGCCCGGTGTGCTTCCTGATCGTGTCGATCGAATCCCGGATGACCTCGCGCTCCTGCTCCTCGGTGAGCTCCTTCTGCCGCAGCTCCGCCTGGATCACGGCGCGCTCGCGGTCGGTGGCCGCCTGGGCCATCTCGCCAAGGCGAACGATGGCCTGGCGCTGCGGCGCTGTAAGCACCTGCTGGCTGGTGTAGAAGGCGATCTGCTGCGCGTTCATAGTAGTGAGCTGGATGCGTTGCTCGCCGGGCCGGCGGTACACGACATTCA
>CAXBRX010000366.1:0-3644 GCA_963977835.1 uncultured Derxia sp. | reverse complement strand
GGCCTTTGATCTCGCTGGCCGCGGCGGCCGAGCGTTGCGCAAGCGTGCGCACTTCGGCTGCGACGACCGCGAAGCCGCGCCCTTGCGCGCCTGCGCGCGAGGCTTCGACCGCGGCATTGAGCGCGAGGATGTTGGTCTGGAAGGCGATGCCGTCGATGACGCTGATGATGTCGGCGATCCGGGCCGACGAAGTATTGATGGTGTCCATCGAGGCGATGACTTGCGACACCACCTCGGTGCCCTTGGCCGCGACATGCGAAGCGGTCTCGGCCAATTGATTCGCCTGGCGCGCGCTGTCGGCGTTCTGGCGTGCCGCGTCGGTCAGTTGCGCCATCGAATCGGCGGCTTCGCGCAGCGAGGTCGCCTGCGACTCGGTACGCGCCGACAGATCCTGGTTGCCCGAGGCGATGCGTTCGGAGGCCGCGGCGATGGTCGCGGTGCCCTTGCGCACACGCGCGACGACCTTGACCAAGCTCGAACTCATGTCGCGCAAAGCTTGTTGCAGACGGCCGA
Source organism: uncultured Derxia sp. (assembly GCA_963977835.1). Classification (GTDB taxonomy): domain Bacteria; phylum Pseudomonadota; class Gammaproteobacteria; order Burkholderiales; family Burkholderiaceae_E; genus CAXBRX01. Next base: position 3,131 of record CAXBRX010000366.1, on the reverse strand, counting down.
TCTCGTTGCTCGAATCGACTTCGATGCGCTGGGTCAGATCGCCTTCGGCGATGCCGCGCGCGATCGAGACGCCGCGTTCGAGCGGACGCGTGACGACCTTGCGGATGAACGGATAGATGACCATCAGCACCGGGATGCCGGTGATGATGGCGGCCAGGATGCTCTTCAGGCGTTGTTGGGAGAGGGCCGCGTTCGATTGGTCGAGCGACATCTTCATGCTGACCACGCCGAGCACCGTGCCTTCGGGCACTTGGTGGCAGGCGATGCAATCCTTGCCCAGATAATTATGGCTCGCGAGCGCCGGACGCACCGCGCGCAGGTATTCGCCCTTGTCGTCGCGTTCGACGCGGATCACTTCCTGACCCGATTGCAGGACTTGCTGTTCGACGGTGTCGACATCGGCCTGGTCGTTGTTGGTACCCGGCCCGAAGATGCGCTTGACGCCATCGCCACGGATCACGCGGATGTCGCGGATCGTGCTGAGCTGTTTGATCTGGTCGAGGAAGACGCTGCGTTGCGCGACCGTGCCGGTGACCATCATGCCGGTCAAGCCGGCCATGGTGGCTTCGTGCATGCTCTGCGAGAAGCTTTGCGCCTGATCGATGGCCGCGCGCCGGTTGACCTGATTCTCCCAAAGAATCACGCCAGCCCAGACCACGGCGAGCGCGAGCCCGATCGTCGTCAGCAGCTGAACCCAGATACGCGTATTGGTGATGCGCACGGCTTATCCCTTCACAAAAAATGCTGCGCCGGAGGCGCCGATCGCAGTCGACACGCCCCGCCGTCTAGATCATCCCAAGCGGCGTAACGTCGTGATCGGGCGAATAGGCCCGCGAATCCCGCCCAACCTTCTCTACGGCAAGTCTCCATATCGCCTGGATGGCTGCACAGGCGTCACGATGTGAATTTCCGCACGCCAGACAGGGCTACGTTGCAGCGCAACTTCGAATTCGGGTAAGGTTGCACGGTCCCAAGGGGGAGTAGCTCCTCACTGTCGTGTCGTCATCACGGAAGGCCCGCAAGGCTTCTCGGCACGATGGGCGGTTGGTCGCCAGACCGGCCGCGAGCAAGACCTTTGCCGCGATGGCGAGAGGTCTATTCCCTGTGAGTTCCGGACGTTCTCCCATCACGCTGATTGGACTGGTCGCAGCCTTCGGGCTGTCGTCGCAACCTTGGCATTTGAGGAGTTCTCAGTCGTGGAAACCATCGGCAATGTCTGGATGTGGACCGGGTTTTTCGGGGTGGTCCTGGTCATGCTCGCGGTCGATCTGTTCGTCGTCGGCGGCGGCAAAAGTCATCGTGTCTCAGTGCGCGAAGCAGCGCTCTGGTCGGTCGTCTGGATTGGCGTCGCCGTCGCGTTCGGCGCCGCGCTCTGGACGTATCTCGATGCGAATCTGGGCCGCGCGATCGCGAATCAGAAGACGCTCGAATACTTCACCGGCTATCTGATCGAAAAAGCCCTTGCGGTCGACAACGTCTTCGTCTGGCTGATGCTGTTCAGCTTCTTCGCGGTGCCGCGCGAATTGCAAAAGCGCGTGCTGGTTTATGGCGTGCTCGGCGCCATCGTGCTGCGCACCGCGATGATCTTCGCCGGTGCCTGGCTCATCACCCAGTTCCATTGGCTGCTCTATGTGTTCGGCCTGTTCCTGCTCGTCACCGGCGTGAAGATGTGGTGGTTCGCCGATCGCGAGACCGACCTGGCCGAGAACCCGGTGCTGGGCTGGCTGCGCCGCCATCTGCGCGTGAGCGATGGCTTTCATGGCGAGCGCTTCTTCGTGCGTCTGCCCGCGGCCGGGCGCACGCTGCTTTACGCCACGCCCTTGTTCCTCGCGCTGGTGCTGGTCGAGTTTTCCGACATCATCTTCGCGGTCGATTCAATCCCGGCCATCTTCGCGATCACGACCGATCCTTTCATCGTGCTCACCTCGAATGTGTTCGCCATCCTGGGGCTGCGCGCGATGTATTTCCTGCTCGCCGACATGGCCGAACGCTTCTCGCTGCTCAAGTACGGCCTTGCGCTGGTGTTGATTTTCATCGGCGGCAAAATGCTGTTGATGGATGTGTTCCACATTCCGGTCGCGGTCTCGCTCGCGGTGGTCGCGGTGCTGATCGCGGGCGCGGTCGTGTTGTCGTTGCGCAAGGAAGCGCGCGAGCGCGCCGTGCTCGCTGACGGACCGGACTAAAAGCAATGCTAGGGTTCGCCTTGCCATGCGTATCCAAGACCTTCGCGAACGATTGCGCGCCGCCGGCGCCAAACCCTGCCATGAGGCGCGCGTCCTGCGGCTATGGACCCAGGCGCTCGCGCCCGAAGCGGGCCGGCGCCGCGACGAAGACTATCTGCCGGCCGCGGTGCGCGCCGACTGGCCCGCGCTTGCGGCCATGCTCGACGGCCTCGCGCGCGTGCGCTCCGAGCACCCGGGCGAAGACGGCGGCGTGCGCTTGCTGGTCGAACTCGCCGACGGGCAAAGCATCGAATCGGTGTTGTTGCCGCGCGGCGGTTTGTGCGTGTCGAGCCAGGTCGGTTGCGCGGTCGGGTGCGTGTTCTGCATGACCGGGCGCGGCGGTCTGGTGCGGCAATTGGGCAGCGCCGAAATCGTCGCCCAGGTCGCGCTCGCGCGCCGCCTGCGCCCCGTGAAAAAGGTGGTGTTCATGGGCATGGGCGAGCCCGCGCACAACCTCGACCAGGTGCTCGAAGCGATCGATGTGCTCGGCACCGAGGGCGCGATCGGCCACAAGAACCTGGTGCTGAGCACGGTCGGCGACCGGCGCGTGTTCGAGCGTCTGCCGCATGAACGCGTGAAGCCCGCGCTCGCCATTTCGCTGCATGCGACCGACGACGCGCAGCGCGCGCAATTGCTGCCGCGCGCGCCCGTCATTGCGGTCGAGGAATTGGTCGCGCGCGCCGAGGAATACGCGCGCGCCACGGGTTATCCGATCCAATACCAATGGACGCTGGTCGCAGGCATGAACGATGGCGCGGCCGAAGTCGATGCGCTGGTGCGCCTGCTCGGCGGCAAATACGCGGTGCTCAACCTGATTCCGTACAACACCATCGAAGGCAGCGCCTTGCAGCGCCCGCCGATGGAAGCCGCGGCCGCGATGGCGCGCGCCCTGCATCGGCGCGGCATCCT
>CAXBRX010000365.1:0-3645 GCA_963977835.1 uncultured Derxia sp. | reverse complement strand
GGCCGAGGCGCTCATCGACGCGCTCGAGCATGCCGGCCTGCGCGACAGTGTCGATCCGGCCTTGCCGGCCGCGCGGCGTTGGCGCGCGGTGCGCGCGCAAGCCGCGCCGCGTCATCTGGTCATCAATATCGCCGAAGGCGAACCGGGCACGTTCAAAGACCGCTTCCTGCTCGAACGCGATCCGCATCGCTGCCTCGAAGGCATGCTGATCACGAGCTGGGTGCTGGGCGCGCAACGCTGCGTGGTCTATTTGCGCGATGCCTATGCGAGCCAGCGCGGCATGCTCGGACGCGAAATCGCGCGCCTGCGCGAGACTTTCGGCAATGCCTTGCCCGAGATCGAATTGCGCCGCGCGCCCGAGGCGAACTGGTGCGCGACCGAACCCGCCATCTTCGAAGCGCTCGCTGGCGGCCGCGCCGCCGGTGCGGCGGCCGAGGCCGGTCTTGCCGGCCGCCCGACCCTGGTCAGCGATCTCGAAGCCATCTACTGGGTGCGCGACATCATCGAGCGCGGGCCGCAATGGTATGCACGCCATGGCATGCGCGGGCATAGCGGGCTGCGTGCCTTGTCGGTGTCGGGCCGGGTGCGCGAGCCGGGCTTGTGCGTGGCGCCGGCCGGCATCAGCCTGCGTGAGCTCATCGAAGACTATGCCGACGGCATGATCGAAGGCCATGAACTCACCGCCTTCCTGATCGGCGGCGCGTCGGGTGATCTGCTGCCGGCCTCCTTGGCCGATCTGCCGCTCGATTACGGCACGCTCGACAGTTACGGCGCGTCGATCGGCTCCGGCGCGATCGTGGTGCTTTCGCAGGTCGACAACATCGCCGATGTCGCTTTGCGTCAGGTTGAAAACGCGGTGGCCGATGCCTGCACGCGTTGCAACACCTGCCGCGAGCACCTTGCCGAAGCCATCACCCTGATGCGCGCGCCGCATTGGAGCCGGCGCCGGCTCGAAGAAATCGCCGCGGCTGCGGTGGCCGATGCGGCCTGTCCGCTCGGACGCGCGGCGGTGCGGCCGTTCTTGTCGGTGCTCAGGCACTTCCCGAACGAGGTCGCGTAGGCGCGGCCTTGTGGGGCGCCAGCGGCGCCTCCCACGCAGGCGGATCGGTGATCGATTCGCCGAGGAATTCGAGCAAGGTCCGCACCTTGGCCGACAAATACCGCCGGCTCGGATACACGAGGTGCAGGCCGAGTTCGGGCAAGGGCCAGTCCGAGAGGATGGGCACCAACTCGCCGCGCGCGACCGCGGGCGCGCAGATGAAGGTCGGCAAGGCCACGATGCCTTCGCCGCCCACCGCCGCCGCGCACAGCACCTCGCCATTGTTCGCATGGAAATCGCAATGCACGGCGACGCGCAAAGGTTGGCCGTCGGGCGTGGTGAACTCCCATTCGTCGCGCGTGCTCGCATACCGGTAGCCCAGGCAGCGATGCTCGGCAAGCGCGTGCGCGGTGGCCGGCGTGCCGTGCCGGCGCAAATATTCAGGGCTCGCACAGACCAGGCTGCGCACCGTCGCGAGCCGGCGCGCGATCAGGTTCGAACTCGGCAGGCGCGCGATGCGCACCGCGGCGTCCACGCCTTCTTCGACCAGATCGACGAAACGGTCGGACAAGGTGATGTCGAGCCGCAATTGCGGATGCAAGGCGCGAAAGCGCGGCCACATGGGCGCCAGCACCCGGGTGCCGAACACCACCGGCACATTCACGCGCAGCAAGCCGGTCGGCGTCACGGCCTCGCAGCCGGTGATGGCGTTCGAGCCGTCGGAGAAGCCGACGGTCCCGGTGAAGTCGCCGGTCGTCGCGGTGATCGTCGCCGTGAGGGTCACCGAGCGCCCGTAGACCGACGGGTTCGGCGTGCCCGCGACATCGAGGGCAGTGGGGGCCCGCCCGACCGTCTGGGCGACGGTGTCGCTCGAGGCTTCGTAGTTCGAGGTCCCGGCGAACGAGGCACCGATCGCATGGGAGTCGACGGTCAGCTCGTTCGTCGTGCAGGTCGCGGTCCAGGTACCGGAGCCTCCGGAGATCGCGGCGGCCGTGCAGCCGGCGATCGGGGTGGCCCCGTCGGCGAAGGCGACCGAGCCCGAGAGGTCGCCGCTCGTGGCGGTGATCGTCGCGGTGAAGGTGACCGCGCGCTTGTAGGTCGAGGGGGAGCCGGAGCTCGCCACGACGAGGACCGTCGGGGCCTTGCCGGCGGCGAGCGTCCCAAGCCGGACGGCCGGGCTCGCGGTGACCGCCGTGTCGTACGTGCTCCCGGCGCCGTCGTAGCCGCTGACGACCCGGTAGTTCGTGGCCGCGAGCGTGCCGATCGTGCACTCGATCGCGTACGAGCCGACCGCGCTCCCCTGCGTGTAGGTCGTCGTGCACGCGAGGTCGCCCGTGACGACCGCGCTCGTGTCAGGCGACACGAAGTCCCCTGACGAGTCGGCCATCGTGTAGCTCGCGGGGACCGCATCGCCGTAGGTGACGGTCTTCGCGACCGTCAGGTGGAGCGGCGCCTTCGCGATCGTGATCGAGCCGTTCGCGAACGCGAGCTGGTAGTTCGGCGAGACGAGCGTGCCCGCGGCGATCGAGATCCCGACCGGCGTGCCCGCCGGGCTCGCGCTCGTGTACGTCGTCGTCAGCGCGGGCGAGCCCGTGAAGACCGACTGGTCATCGCCGTTCTCGTAGCCGGTGACGGTGTACGTGAGGACCGGGACCGGATCGCCGTACGTGACGGCCTTGTCGGTCGCGCGGAACGTGAGCGTCGCGCGGGTGATCGTGAGGTTCGCGCCGACGTACGAGATCGCGTAGTCGGAGCCGGCCGAGAGCGTGCCGCGGGTGATCGGATACGTGCCTGCGTCCTCGCCCGCGATGCGCGAGAGCGAGCCCGCGATCGTGTCGGTGCCGACGAGGCCCGCGCTCTCGTACGTGAGGACGGGGTCGGTCTCGCCGTAGGTCTTCGCCTTCGCGTCGGCGGTGATCGTGAGCGTCTTGCGGGTGATGGTGAAGGTCGCGGCGACGTAGGTGACGTCGTAGTTCGCGCCGGCTGACAGCGTGCCGCGGCGGATCGCGTACATGCCCGCGTTGTCACCCGGCTCGCGGGTGAGCGCGCCGCCGAACGTGTCGGTGCCGATAAGGGCCGGGCTCGTCGTGTAGGCGAAGACCGGGTCGGATGCGCCGTAGACCTTCGATGCGCCCGCGGTCGCGGTGCCGATGGACGGGTTCCATTACGACAATCTCATCCTTGATGCGAAAGGCTTGCGCGCGCGAAAAGGGGCGCCCGAAACCTTTGACGCTTCCGGCTTTCTCGCCATGGTGCGTCGATTGAAAACGCCCGAAGACTCGATTGCGATCCCTGTCTTTGATCGATCGATCGATCTGTCGCGCGCCTCCGCGCGTTTGATCGAGCCGCGCCATCGCGTGCTTGTCATTGAAGGCAATTATCTCTTGCTGGATCATCCGGTCTGGCGCGATTTACGCGCGCTTTTTGATTGCACCATTATGCTTAAACCCGCGCTTGAGTTGATTGAGGAGCGGTTGATTCAACGTTGGCTTGATCATGGTTATGCGCATGAGGACGCACTTCGAAAAGCGCGCGGCAATGATCTTGCCAATGCGCGGATCGTGCTTGAGGAAAGTCTTAAAGCGGATATCACTTTGGCGGATAAC
>CAXBRX010000364.1:0-3653 GCA_963977835.1 uncultured Derxia sp. | reverse complement strand
GCTTGCGTAGCATCGACCCAGACAATGACGAACTGGCCAGCGGCCAGCGCGGTCGACGTGGGACGAATGGTGGCGTTGGCATAGCTGAAGGTCAGCCCGCCGATGCCGAAGGTCTGCGCCGTCGTGTCGACGGATTGCACCGTGCCGGCGATGCGTGCGTACGCCGGCGGCGCCGATTCCTGTTCGATGCGCGTGGCCTGGATCAGGTATTTGCCGGTCGTCGTGTCGAGCTTGGGAATGCCGTGCACCTCGACCCAATCGCCGACCTGCACATCGGCGAGCGCGGTGTAAGGCGAATCGAACACTGTCACCGGCGGATTGCTGGCGTCGGTGTTCACCACGACCGTCACACCGCCGAGGGTCAGTGTGTTCGCGCTCGTGTCCACCGCCGTGACCTGGGCCACCAGCTCGGGCATCACGACGACCGTGCTCGCTTTCAGATTGGCGTCGTAAGTCACTTGCACGCGTTGGCCGAGCTTGGTTTCGGCCGGCGTCGTCGTGCCGTCGGCGTTCTCGACGCTGACGGTGGCCGCGCTGTCGTCGATGCGCACGCCGTCGACGATCACGCTGCCGAAGCCCGTGACCGTGCCGACCGAGACCGTGCTCGATGCCGTCGCGGTGTTGTTGTTGCTCGTGCCTCCGCCTCCGCCGCATGCGCTCAGCGCGGCCACCAAAGCCAGCGCGGCGCCCCAGATGAATCCGGTGTGTTTCATTGCCTTCTCCCTTGTTCGGCCGTCCCTCGACCGCATCGGCGCCGACGATGTTCGTCGTGCGCCAAGGCGGAACCAGGACCGCACATTGGCGCCAGGCAATTGCAACCGGCAAGACAGGTAACGTTGCCGATGTAACCGAAGGTCGGGGCCCACGCGTGCTGCGGCGGCGCATCAACACGGGCTCACTAGAGGCAGGCCCGAATCGCACTGGAATATTCAATGAATATTCATGCAATTGGGAATTTGCAGCGCGTGTAATCGTCCAGTAACCGACGCGCGCAAAACCGCGGCGGCGGCGCCGCATTCAACGCACGAGCTGGTTGATCTCGATGATGGGCAGCAGGACCGCGAGCACGATGATGAGCACCACCACCGCCATCGTGACGATGAGCGCGGGTTCGAGCAGGCTCGTGAGCAGCATGGTGCGGCGGGTCAGTTCGTCGGCCTGACCTTGCGCGGCGCGCCTGAGCATTTCGGGCAGGTTGCCCGTTTGTTCACCCGAGGCGATCAGATGGATGAGCACCGGCGGAAAACTGCCGCGCGCACGCCCGTCGCGCCCGGGCTCGGCGCCGGCCGCGAGCGAACGCGCAAGCGATGCGCCTTCGCGCACACGCACCAGGGCCGCATCGACATCGCGCCGCATCACCGTGTTGCCCACCGTGCGCGCGCCGGCTTCGAGCGCTTTCAGAATCGGCACGCCGCCGCCCACCAAAATGGCGAGGGTGCTCGCAAAGCGCGCGGTGTTGAGGCTTTGCACGATGCGCCCGACCACCGGCAATTTGAGCAGACGTTGGTCCCAGGCCAGGCGGAAAGCTTCGCGCTTGAGCGCCGAACGCAAGGCATAGATGCCGCCCGCGATCGCGATCAGCAACAACCAGCCGTAACTGCGCAGGAAGTTGCTGAGGCCGATCAGCATCACGGTCAGCAAGGGCAATTTCTGTTTGGTCTGGTCGAACACCGAGACCACCTGCGGCACCACATAAGTGACGAGGCCGGTCACGACCAGCAAAGCCACCACGGTCACGATGGCCGGATAGGTGAAGGCGAGCATGACCTTCGAAGTGAGGGTGTTGCGCTCTTCGATGTAACTCGCGAGGCGATCCATCACCAGGCCCAGATCGCCCGATTGTTCGCCGGCCGCGACCAGGGCGCGGTAGATGTCGGGAAAATCGCGTTTGTGGCGTTCGAGCGCCGAGGCCAGCGAATTGCCGGCCAGCACATCGGTGCGCACCGCGGCGAGCACATCGCGCACATGGTTGCGCTCGGCCTGATCGATGAGGGCCGAGAGCGCGCGTTCGAGCGGCAGGCCGGCGGCCAGCAGGCTCGCCAATTGCCGCGTCGCGAGTGCGAGCTCGGCATTGCGCAGCTTGCCGCGCCGACGCACCGGCTTGGCGCCGTCAGTCGCCGCCGCGGCATCGCCCGCAATGGCCTCGACCGAGACCGGCGCCAGCCCGCGCGCGCGCACCAGGGCGCGCGCCTGACGCGGCGAATCGGCTTCGACGACGCCGCGCTCGGACTTGCCGGCGTCGGTCAGCGCTTCATAACGAAAGGCCGCCATCTCAGCGGCCCCGGATTGGTCGGTAGTTGAGTCGGCAAATCGGCGCGATCATGGCGAGCCTCAATCGCGCGTGGCGCGCACGACTTCTTCGGGCGAAGTCGCGCCGCTCTCGATCCAACGCAGGCCGTCGTCGCGCATCGAGCGCATGCCATGGCGTGCACCACTGCGGCGGATGTCGAGTTCGTTGGCGCCGTTGTGAACCAGATGGCGCATTTCTTCGTCGACGACCAGCAATTCATAAATGCCGGTGCGCCCCGTGTAGCCGGTGTTGCCGCATTTGTCGCAGCCGACCGCGCGCCAGACCGGGCCGCCTTTGCCGCCAGCCAATTCGCGCGCCGGCGAAACCGCGCGCAAATCGGCGCCGTCGGCCGAGGTTTCGGCGCGCCGGCAATGCGGGCAAAGTTTGCGCACCAGGCGCTGCGCGAGCACGCCGAGCACCGACGAACTCAGCAAGAAGGGCTCGACGCCCATGTCGGTCAAGCGGGTCACGGCGCTCGCGGCGTCGTTGGTGTGCAAGGTGGCGAGCACCAAATGGCCGGTGAGCGAGGCCTGCACCGCGATCTGCGCGGTCTCGAGGTCGCGGATTTCGCCGATCATGATGACGTCCGGGTCCTGGCGCAGGATGGCGCGCAAAGCCTTGCCGAAAGTCATGTCGATGCGCGCATTGACCTGGGTCTGGCCGATGCCCGGCAGGTCGTATTCGATCGGGTCCTCGACCGTCATGATGTTGGTCGTGGACGCATCGAGGCGTTGCATCGCCGCGTACAGCGTGGTCGTCTTGCCCGAGCCGGTCGGCCCCGTCACGAGGATGATGCCGTGCGGCTGGTTGATGAGCCGGTCGAAAGTCGCGAGCGTATCGCTGGCCATGCCGAGCTTGGCCAAATCGAGCCGGCCGGCGTCTTTTTCGAGCAGACGCAGCACCGCGCGTTCGCCGTGGCCGGTGGGCAAGGTGCTGACCCGCACATCGACCGGCTTGCCCGCCACCTTGAGCGTGATGCGACCGTCTTGCGGCAAGCGTTTTTCGGCGATGTCGAGCTGGGCCATGATCTTGATGCGGCTGATCAGCGCGGCGTGCAGCGCCTTCTTGGGCCGCGCGATGTCGCGCAGCGTGCCGTCGACGCGAAACCGCACCACCGAATGGGTCTCGAAGGCTTCGATGTGGATGTCGGACGCGCCATCGCGCGCGGCTTGCGTGAGCAGCGCGTTGATCATGCGGATGATGGGCGCGTCGTCTTCGACTTCGAGCAGATCCTCGATCTCGGGGATGTCCTGCATCAGGCGCGTGATGTCGACATCGGCCTCGGCCTCGTCGACGATGCGCGCCGCCGCGCCATCGGCCTGGGCATAGGCCAGGCGCAGGCCTTCATCGACCTCGGCGGCGG
>CAXBRX010000363.1:0-3661 GCA_963977835.1 uncultured Derxia sp. | reverse complement strand
AGCCGCTGGCCGACCGTCCGTTCATCCGCGGCCAGTCCTCGGGCAACAATATCTTCGTCGACGGCATCCGCGACTCCGGCGGCCAGCAGCGCGAGGTATTCAACCTCGAGCAGGTCGAGGTCACCAACGGCGCCAATTCGGTCTATAACGGATCGGGATCGGTTGGCGGATCGATCAACATCGTCACCAAGCGCCCCAAGGCGGAGACCGAGGTCGCGGTCCAGGCCGGCATCGGCACCGACGACTATTATCGCGGCACGATCGACGCCAATGTCCGGGTCAACGAGCTGGTGGCGTTGCGGCTCAACGCGATGGTGCACAAGAATGACGTGCCGGGCCGCGACGTCGAGAATTACGACCGCTGGGGCGTTGCGCCTTCGGCGACCATCGGCATCGACGGCCCGACCAGCCTGACGCTGCAGTATCTGCATCAGGAAGAGACCAACATCCCGCAATATGGCGTGCCCTATTACAAGAACGGGCGTTACAACGGCGCGCTGCCGGGCATCGATCGCAGCGACTATTTCGGCTATCGCAACGTCGATACGCAGGAGATCACCGTCGATCAGGCGACGATCACCGCATCGCACGAATTCAGCGACAGGCTGTCGCTGCGCAACCTGACTCGCTGGCAGAGCGTATCGCAGCGCACGATCGTCGGTCCGCCGCAGGGCACTTTCTGCATGGCCGACAATCTGACAGTGACCGGCGCCGCGTGCACGGTCGATCTCGACTCGCGCACCGGGCCGGGACAGGTCTTCAACATCACCATTCCGACCGGCTATTATTTCATCGGCGGCCCGCGCGGGAACGTGCGCGATACAACCAGCGAGCTGATGTACAACCAGATCGACCTGAGCGCGCAGTTCGCGACCGGCGGGATCGAGCACAGCCTGGTATTCGGTGCGTCGGCGAGCTGGGAGAAGTTCGTCCTGCTGACAGGCAACGTCTATCGCAACGCCAACGGCACCAACCCGTACACGTTCGACGTGACGGCGCCGGCCGCGAACAGCCCCGCGCGCGCGCCGAGCGCCCCCGCGATGTTCGAAGGCGCGAGCCCGCAAGCCTCGATGTAGGACGAGAACCCAATGCCGCGTTTGAGCCCGCGGGCTTCCGATTGTTTGCGCCGTTCGGCAAAGCCCGCGACCTCGCCGAGTTCGAGCGCGCGCTTCATGCAGGCGTGGTAATCGCCGATGTCATAGGTCAGCGCTACCGGCGTCGCATACGGAAATTTGGTGATGAAATTGCGGCGCCGGATTTCGTCTTGCGTAAGGCCAAGCTCCCAGGCCGCGCGCGAGACGATGCGTTCAAGCAAATAGGTGGCCTCGGGCCGGCCGGCGCCGCGATAAGCATCGACCGGCGCGGTGGTGGTGAAGTAGGCATCGACCGTCACATGGATCGCGGGCGTCGTGTATTGCCCGGCGAGCAAGGTCGCGTACAGGATGGTCGGGATCGCGGTCGAGAAGGTCGACAAATACGCGCCCATGTTGGCCCGGGTATGCACGCGAAAGCCCAGGAAATGCCCGTCGCGGTCCATCGCCAATTCGGCATGGGTGATGTGGTCGCGCCCGTGCGCATCCGACAAGAACGCTTCAGACCGGTCGCTCGTCCATTTGACCGGGCGGTTCACCTTGCGCGCGGCCCAGGTCACGGCCACGTCTTCCGGGTAAAGATAAATCTTGGAGCCGAAGCCGCCGCCGACATCGGGCGCGATCACGCGCACCTTGTGCTCGGGCAGGCCCATCACGAAGGCCGTCATCAACAGGCGTTCCACATGCGGGTTCTGGTTCGCCACGTAAAGCGTGTAGCTGTCGCTCGCGCGCTCGTAATGCGCATTGGCCGCGCGCGGTTCGATCGCGTTCGGCGCGAGCCGGTTGTTGGTGATGTCGAGCTTGGTGATGTGCGCGGCCTTGGCGAAGGCGGCATCGGTCTGGGTCTGATCGCCGAGCGCCCAGGTGTAGCACTTGTTGTCGGGTGCCGCGTCGTGCAGGGCAGGGCCTTCATGCGCGCGGTCGAGTGCCACCACCGGGTCGAGCACGTCGTAATCGACTTCGATGAGTTCTGCTGCGTCGCGCGCTTCGGTCTGGCTCGCGGCCACCACCATCGCCACCTGGTCGCCCACATAACGCACCTTGCCTTGCGCCAGCACCGGATGCGGCGGCTCTTTCATCGGCTGGCCGTGCACATCGGTGATGAGCCAGCCGCAAGGCACGCCGTTGATCTTGTCGTTGGCGACATCGGCGCCGGTGAAGACGGCGAGCACGCCGGGTGCCGCTTTCGCCGCGGCGGTATTGATGGATTTGATGACGGCATGCGCATGCGGCGAGCGCAGAAACACCGCGTAGGTCTGGCCCGGCAGCAGCACATCGTCGGTGTATTGGCCGGCGCCGGTCAGAAAGCGCGCGTCTTCTTTGCGCTTGACCGATACGCCGATGCCGCCCAGTTCGAGGTCTCGACTTCCCATGGTGGTCTCCTGAAATGGGCGGTTTATTTGGCCATCGCGGCCGAGCCTTGCTGCACGGCCTTGACGATGTTCTGGTAGCCGGTGCAACGGCACAGATTGCCGTCGAGCATTTCGCGCACTTCGCGCTCGCTGGCATTGGGTTTGCGCTGGGCCAGATCGACCGCGCTCATCACCATGCCGGGCGTGCAGAAGCCGCATTGCAGGCCGTGGCATTCCTTGAACGCGGCTTGCATCGGATGCAGCGTGCCGTCGGCCGCGGCGAGGCCTTCGATGGTGGTCACCTTGCCGCCATCGGCTTGCGCGGCGAGCACGGTGCACGACTTCACGGCCTGGCCGTCCAGGTGCACGGTGCAGGCGCCGCACTGGCCAGTGTCGCAGCCCACATGGGTGCCGGTGAGGCGAAACTCGTCGCGCAGCAAGGTGACGAGCAAGGTCCGCGAATCGACGCGCGCCCGCATGGGCTGGCCGTTCACGGACATCGAAAGATCGATGTGCATGAGTGTCTCCTCTCGTATTCCGGCGCACGGCCCTCGGGGTCCGCGCATCCCGTGAGTTATTGCGCCCGCAGCATGGCCGCGCTGCCGGCGCTTGAAAGGAGACGGGGCAAATCGTGTGCCCGCAGCATCAGGCGCGGCGGGTGGAGGAAAGTGCGGGCAGGCGAGCCGCGGCCGGGTGGCATGTCGCGGTGCCCGCTACGAGCGACGGCGTGTGGCGAATACGACCCGCCAGCGCGCCGCTTCCACTGTTGCCGCCCGGCATTGCGCCGCACGCGGGGCCGCCGCATGGCTGCGACAGGGCTGTCGCAGATTGCGTCACTCGGTGTCGCACAAGGTCGGGAGCGGCGTGTGGTCTTGTCGGCCAGCGCGCCCGCCTTGTTGCGCCGCGTTCATTGCGTGCCGACGCGGCGCAAGGCTTCGGGCGGTATGCGGGTGCTCGGGTAGCGCTCACGGAAGCGCTTGAGTTGCACATCGGCCTCGGCATCGAGACCTTGCCCGCGCAAGTGCTTGATGTGATCGAGCCAGCGCACCGGGTCGTCTTCGTGCGCATAACGCGCAGTATCGGGCGCCTCGGCCTTCTTGGCCTCGCGCGCGAGGCTGCCCGCCGGTTTGGCAGCCAGAGGAGGTGCCGGTGCTGCGACGACCGCGCTTTCAGGCGCGGTGGCGGCAGGGGCCGGTGCGGGGGCCGGTGCAGGGGCCG
>CAXBRX010000362.1:0-3667 GCA_963977835.1 uncultured Derxia sp. | reverse complement strand
GCAACGCTCGCGTCGCCCGAATCAAAAGCGATTCGGTCGACCAGTCGGGTGGGGCCCACGAATCGAGGGTACGCCAACCCAAGGCGTACCCCCGATTCGTACCCACCTCTCCTTCGCTCACAAAGCGGCGCGCCGGCCCCAAGCCCACCCCAACCAGTGTCAGCGGGCCACGCTGAGGGGGCATTTCGGTCGCGCTGCACGGGGCGCTTGAGCGTCCACTCGCGGGCGGGAAGTGCGCGCTTGGTGCGAAGCACGACTGTTGCTTGGGGCTGTGCCGCCTGCGGCCGATTTCGCTCGCGAGGGAGAGGTGGGTACGCGCGGTTGGCACGCCTTGGGTTGGCGTGCCTGCCGCGCGTGGGCCCCACCCGACCGTTCGGCCGCAGGCCGACGCGAGCGCATGAGGCCGCCGCCCGCCCAGGCCCGAGCGCCCTCCGAGCAGAAAGAACAAACCGCAACCATCACTCCACCGTCAACGCCGCAATCCACTCATTCAACCGCTCCAGCGTGTCCTCCCAATCCTCCTTCGCCGCCAGCGCCACCTCGGGCACATCGACGACTTCGAGCGTGTTGAGGATGGGCCGGTCCATGCTGTTGAAGTACTGCACCCACCAGGTGTCGCGCAGCGCGGTGCTGGCGATGCGGCAATTGCCGTAGCCGCGCGAGAGCATGGTGATGGCGCCGGTGCCGAGGGTGTCGGTCAGGTGTTCGAGGTCGGCTTGCGACAAGGGCAGCAAGGTCAGGTTGAGCACCTCGGCCGCGGCACCGTCGCGCACGCGCGCGCTGGCGGCGCGCAATTCGTTGACGAGGGCGGGGGAATTCATCACGCCGGCCGGCGCTTCGCTCACGGCAATGTCGGTGCCGGCAGCGGCGCGCGCGGCGTCGATCACGCGCGGCGGAATCGCGCAGGCTTCGATCGCGTCTTCGATCAGGCGGCCGTCTTCGTCGTAGGCGAGCACGCGCCAGACGCCCGCGAAGGCGGTTTCCTGGATGCGCGCGGTGCGCCCACCACGCACGAGGATGGAGACTTCGCCTTCGCCGAGCGCGTCGTTGATGGCGCGGATGGCGAGGTCGTCGCGGCCGGTGAGTTCGAGCCGCACGGGCGTGCGGCCGAAGCCTTGCGCGAGCATGTCGGCGCGCAATTGCGTGAGCACTTCGCGCGCGGCGGCGAGCGCGACGGGGTCTTCGATGAAGTCCGAACTCGGCCGCACGAACACATGCATGTCGGTCGGGATGTCGAGGCAATCGGGGCCTTCTTCGACTTCTTGCGAGCCGGGGCCGATCATCGAGACGGGAAGCGGAAAGGGTTTCATGCGCACAGTCTCCTCAATGACAGGTGCCGGACTCGGGGCCGACGATGGCGATGCCGATCGATGGCGCGCGGCTGGTGGGCGCGGCGAGCATCTGTTCGGTCAGGCGCACATAGGCCTCCCAATCTTGCAGGCCTTCGATGGCACCGACATATTCGCCGCCGCGCTGGAACACCATGGCCGGGTAGGTGCGCACGCCAAAGCGCAGCGCCACCTTGGCCGCCTCGCCGGGCGGCACGATGGCAGCGCGCAAGGCGTCGGCATGCGCACGCAGCACTTCGGGCAGGACGATCAGCGCATCCCAAGACTCGGGGTTGTTGCGCGTATCGGCGGTGAGCAGCAGCACGCTGTCGCCGGGGGCGGCCGCGAAGGCTTGCACGCCGTCGGCGTTCACACTCACGAAGCGGCCGGATTCGACCAGCGCGGCGATGCGCTCTTCGAGCGGCAGCGCATGCGGCGTGTGCGGCAGATTGAACGAAACATTGTCGAAACTCATGGGGTCTCCTTGTTCAGCAGCGCCTGCAAATGCGGCGGCAAGCTGGGTTCGCGGTCGATCAGGTCGGCAAAGGCCAGATCGATCGCGCCTTGTGCGGCTTCGGGCGAGCCGTTGTTTTGGGTGATGGCGGCGAGCGCATCGAGCGCGTCGTCCACCAGGCGGGCGCGCTCGGCATCGATGATTTCGCGCGCGGTGTTCAGATGGGTGAGCAGCCAGTCGCCGGGCTGCACCGTGCCCACCAGCAAGGTGTCGATGCGCGCCTCGCCGTTGCGGCCGGTGCAGCGCGCGAGCGCGCCTTGCACTTCGAGCACCTGCATGGGGATGCCCAGACACATGGCTTCAGCCCTCCCCGCCCAGAAAGCGCACATCGCCCACGCGGCAGGCCTCGGCCTCGCTCGGGCGGCCGGTTTCGTAAGCGTCGAGCGCGAGGGATCGGTCGAACAAGCCGGTGCGGTCTTCGGCCGCACGCGGCTGCGGCACCACGCCCCAAGCGCGCAAGCGCGCCAACGCCAATTCCAGCGCCGGCTGCACCTGGGCACGCACCGGCTCGCGCAGGCTGCCGCCAAAATCTTCCAGCTCAACCGGCTGCACGCCGATGAGCACGAGTTCTTGCGGGCATTTGCCGCGCAAGTCGGCGCAGGCGATCACTTCCTGAAAGCCGGTTTGATGCAGGCTCATCTTCTTGGCGCCCATGAAGCGCGGCACGTCTTCGCCTTCGATCACCTGCAAGGTGCCGGCCGGCAGCCCCCAATCGATGGCGTCGAACACCAGCAAGCGCGACGTGGCCTCGACTTGCGGCAACAGATACAACCCTTGCGTGCCGCCGTCGACCACCTGAACATGCTCAGGAAAAGTCCATTGCGCGGCCAGCGCCTCGACACAGCGCACGCCAAAACCTTCATCGGCCCAGAGCAGGTTGCCGATGCCAAGCACCAGAATGGGAGCAGGAGCGTTCATGGAAGATCCAGTGTAACGATGACCGTCACTCTCAATTCGCATGCCAGAGCCGTCACCCAGAAAACCCAAGACAAATCATGAACTTGCACGCACCCGCCCGACAAGCCCGCCGAGGGAGTGGAAAGTCTCTAACCAGCAACGATAAGGCTTTGGCCGGGTTGTGTCCGGGCCGCGTGCAGGGCCGCCGCCAGCAGGTGCGGCCCGCATGATCGCCCGCGCCGACATCACCGGCTTGCTGCTGGCCGGCGGGCGCGGCCAGCGCATGGGCGGTGTGGACAAAGGCTTGCAGCCCTTTCGCGGCCGGCCGCTCGCCGCCTGGAGCCTGGAGCGCCTGCAACCCCAGGTGGGTGCCATGCTCATCAACGCCAACCAGCACCCCAACGACTACGCCGCCCTGGGCCACCCCGTGGTGGCCGACGCCATCAGCGGATTTGCCGGCCCGCTGGCCGGCATGCACGCCGGCCTTGTGGCCTGCACCACCCCGTGGCTTGCGACCGTGCCGTGCGATTCCCCTTTTTTACCGGACGACCTGGTGGAGCGGCTGGCCGCCGCGATCGAAGCCCGGCCCGGCGCGCAGATAGCGATTGCCCGCACCCAGGGCGAACCGCAGCCGGTGTTTTGTTTGATGCGGGCGGATTTGAGGGTGGCGCTGGAAGACTATTTGCGCGCGGGCGGAAGAAAGATTCAGGCGTGGTACGCGACGCTGGCGCATGCGTATGCCGAGTTTGACGAAGCGCCTGAGGCGTTTGTGAATTTGAACAGCTTGGGGGAGTTGCGGGAGGCGGAGGGGTGAGGTTGGTTTGGCGGTTGGCGCAAGGACGTGAATTGGGTACAGCGGGGGTGACGGTGGGTTGATCAAACGTCACAGCGCGGAGTGGGCGGTGGGCGGGAGAATGGGGCGTCGGCT
>CAXBRX010000361.1:0-3687 GCA_963977835.1 uncultured Derxia sp. | reverse complement strand
CCATCTTGCTGCCCGCGATGGTCAAGGCCGGCTTTCCGAACCGTTTCGGTGCGGGTGTCATCACCACCTCGGGCGCTTTGGGCATTCTCATTCCGCCGTCGATCGTCATGGTGATGTACTCGGTCGCGACCAACACCTCGGTCGGGGCCTTGTTCATGGCCGGCGTGGTGCCGGGCATCGTGCTCGCGTGCATGCTGGGCGGCGTGACCTGGTGGCGCGCGCGCAAGTTCGACTACCCGCGCCAGCCCAAGGCGAGCGCGCGCGAACGCTTGCGCACCTTCCGCGAATCGATCTGGGGCTTGTTGTTGATCGTCGTCGTCATGGGCGGGATCTACACCGGCGTGTTCACCCCGACCGAAGCGGCGGCGATGAGTGCGGTCTATGCCTTCGTGGTCGCGGTCTTCGTCTACAAGGACATGAAGCTCAAGGACGTGCCCAAGGTGCTGCTCAACTCGGCGAACATGTCGGCGATGCTGCTGTACATCATCACCAACGCCGTGATGTTCTCGTTCATCCTGACCAACGAGAACATTCCGCAAGAGTTGGCCGCCTGGATGCTCGACAAGGGCCTGGGCATGGTCGCCTTCCTGCTGGCCGTGAATGTGCTGTTGCTGCTCGCGGGCAACTTCATGGAGCCTTCGTCCATCGTCCTGATCTTCGCGCCCATCCTGTTCCCGGTGGCGATGAAGCTCGGCATCGATCCCGTGCATTTCGGGATCATGATGGTGGTCAACATGGAAGTCGGCATGTGCCATCCGCCCGTGGGGCTCAACCTTTACGTGGCCTCGGGCATCACCAAAATGGGCATCACCGAGCTGACCGTGGCGGTCTGGCCCTGGTTGTTGACCATGCTGGTGTTCCTGGTCGTCGTCACCTACTGGCCGCCCTTGTCCTTGTGGTTCCCGCGCATGCTGGGAATGCTCTAGCGCGCAGTTGATGCGTGGGCGTTGCGATTTGCGTGCAGTTGCCGGCCGATGGCTTCAAACGGTCGGCGCTGCACGCATGCAGCCGGACACGCTTTGCCCCAGCTTGGGGCGTCGCCGGCCCGAGCCTTTACCGTAAGGACATCGCGGCGGGATAATGCCGCCCCCAAAAGCGCGCTGCTGCGAACCCGCGTGCCCACTTCGCTTATCTTCTGGATACCACCATGCCATCCGTGCCGGATACCTCGCCGCAAGAGGCCTTGCGCAAAGCAGCGCTCGAATATCACGAACTGCCGACGCCGGGAAAGATCGCGGTCACCTCGACCAAGAGCGTGATCAACCAGCGCGACCTCGCCTTGGCTTATTCGCCCGGCGTGGCCTTCGCCTGCGAAGAGATCGTGGCCGATCCGTCGACGGCGGTGCGCTACACCTCGCGCGGCAACCTGGTGGGCGTGGTCACCAACGGCACCGCGGTGCTGGGCCTGGGGCCGATCGGCCCGCTCGCCGCCAAGCCCGTGATGGAAGGCAAGGCGGTGCTGTTCAAGAAGTTTGCCGGCATCGATGTGTTCGACATCGAAATCAACGAGCGCGACCCCGACAAACTCGTCGAGATCATCGCCGCGCTCGAACCGACCTTCGGCGGCATCAACCTCGAAGACATCAAGGCGCCCGATTGTTTCTATGTCGAGCGCAAGTTGCGCGAGCGCATGAAGATTCCCGTCTTCCATGACGACCAGCACGGCACCGCCATCGTCGTCGGCGCCGGCATCACCAATGCGCTCGATGTCGTCGGCAAGAAGATCGATGGCGTCAAGGTCGTGGTCTCGGGAGCGGGTGCGGCGGCGCTGGCCTGCATCGATCTGCTCGTCGATCTCGGCTTGCCCAAAAAGAACATCTGGGTCACCGACCTGGCCGGCGTGGTCTACAAGGGCCGCAAGGAATTGATGGACCCGGACAAGGAACAATTCGCGCAGGACACGCCTCAGCGCACGCTCGGTGAAGTGATCGCCGGCGCCGATGTCTTCCTGGGGCTGTCGGCGGGCGGCGTGCTCAAGCCCGAGATGGTGCAGAAGATGAATGCGCGGCCGATCATTTTCGCGCTCGCCAATCCGACGCCGGAAATCCTGCCCGAGGAAATCAAGGCCGTGCGCGACGACGCCATCATCGCCACCGGCCGGACCGATTATCCGAACCAGGTCAACAACGTCCTGTGCTTTCCGTTCATCTTCCGCGGCGCGCTCGATTCGGGCGCGACGACCGTCACGCGCGAGATGGAAATCGCCGCCGTGCATGCGGTGGCCGACCTCGCGCGCCAGGAAGCCAGCGATGTGGTGGCCGCGGCCTATGACATTCAAAACCTGAGCTTCGGCCCCGAATATCTGATTCCGAAGCCTTTCGACCCGCGCCTGATCGGCAAGATCGCGCCTGCGATCGCCAAGGCCGCCGAAGAATCAGGCGTGGCCACGCGGCCGATCAAGGATTACGAGGCCTATCGCACGCAGCTACAACAGTTCGTGTACCACTCGGGCACCTTGATGAAGCCGATCTTCGCGGCGGCCCGCAAGGCGCCTGCGCAGCGCAAGCGCATCGTGTTCGCCGAGGGCGAGGACGAGCGCATCCTGCGCGCGGTCCAGGTGGTGCTCGACGAAAAGCTTGCGCGTCCCATCCTCATCGGCCGCCCGGCGGTGATCAACAAGCGCATCGAGCAATACGGCTTGCGCATGCGCGTGGACATCGATTTCGAGCTGGTCAACCCGGAATACGACGAGCGCTACCGTCGTTATTGGCAGACCTACCATCGCATGACCGAACGCAAGGGCGTGACCGAGCCTTACGCCAAGATCGAAATGCGTCGGCGCAACACCTTGATCGGCAGCATGCTGATCCATGACCATGCGGCCGACGGCATGATCTGCGGCTCTTTCGGTCGCTTCAACCTGCATCTGCATTACGTCGACCAGGTCATCGGACGGCGCGAAGGCGCCTCGTGCTACGGCGCGATGAACGGGCTCATGCTGCCCAACCGCGTGGTGTTCCTCGTCGACACCCATGTCAATTACGACCCGAGCGCCGAGCAATTGTGCGAGCTGACGATCGCGGCGGCCGAGGAGATCAAGCGCCTGGGCGTGCAGCCCAAGGCCGCGCTGCTCTCGCATTCCAACTTCGGCACCCATGACGATCCGTCGGCGCAGAAGATGCGCCAGACCCTGGCGCTGATCCAGCAACGTGCGCCCTGGCTCGAAGTCGACGGCGAAATGCATGGCGATTGCGCGATCGATGCCGCGATCCGCAAGAACATCATGCCGAACTCGGGGCTGACCGGTGAAGCCAATCTGTTGGTCATGCCGAGCCTGGACGCGGCCAACATCGCCTACAACCTGCTCAAGACCGCGGCCGGCAACAATGTGGCCATCGGGCCCATCCTGCTTGGTGCGGCGCGTCCGGTGCATGTGCTGACGCCGTCGGCGACGGTGCGCCGGGTGGTCAACATGACGGCTTTGACGGTGGTCGAGATCCAGTCGCAGTCGCGCTGAAATCGCCGGACGCGACTGGCTTCAGGGCGCGTGCGCGCGTGCGCGCGCCGCGTTGACCGATGAATCGGCCACCGGGGCGACCTTGGTGTGGACGCCGTCATCGGGGTTATCGGCCATCGAAGCCGGTGCCGGCGGGGTGGGCAAGGCCACTTTTTCGGGCGCCCGGGCTTTTTCACCCTTGTCCGATTTTTCCGATTTGGCGGTTTGCGCCGCCGGTTTTTCGCCGGCCG
>CAXBRX010000360.1:0-3701 GCA_963977835.1 uncultured Derxia sp. | reverse complement strand
TGGGATATCAGCCGATTGGACGCGCCTCAGCAGATCGGCCGACCATTGGCCGGCCATACCGATGATGTGTATAGTGTCGCCTTCAGTCCCGACGGCACTCGCATTGCCTCGGGCAGCCACGACAAAACGCTCAAGCTTTGGGACGCGACCAGCGGCGACGAACTGCGGACACTCAAGGGACACGAAGCTCAGGTCCTAAGTGCGGCGTACAGCTCCGACGGTACGCGCATCGTCTCGGGCAGCGAGGACAAGCGCGCACGGGCCCTGGCGCTGGGCGCTCATCAAGTGCTGGCGCGCGACTCGGACTGGCCCGCCGAAGTCATGCGCCTGACCGAGGGGCGCGGCGCGGAGCAGGTGCTGGAGACCGTGGGCGGCGCCAACCTCGGCCGTTCGTTGCAGGCGCTCGCGCGCAACGGACGCGTGTCGGTGATCGGTGTGATCGATGCCGGTCCGATGTCGGGCTCGGCCTTCGATGCGATCGGCCGCCGCGCGACGATCCAGGGCATCAGCGTGGGCCATCGTGCTGCGCTCGAGCGCATGGTGCACGCCATCGACCTCAACGGCCTGAAGCCGGTGGTGGCCGCCGAGTACGGCTTCGATGAAGTCCCGAAAGCGTTCGCTCACTTGGAGCAGGGCGCGTTCGGCAAGGTGGTGGTGCGCATGTGAAGGCCGGGCGCCGATACGCGGCGCCCGGGGCTTCTATTCGCTGCTTGCGTGGCAAACCGCTTCGAGCCGGTGGCCTTCGGGGTCTTTGACGAAGGCCGCGTAATACGCCGCGTGGTAATGCGGCCGCAGGCCCGGCGGGCCGTCGCAGACGCCGCCATGCGCGAGCGCCGCGCGATGGAAGGCATCGACGGCCGCACGCGAGGCGGCCTTGAAGCACCAATGGCGCTTGTCGTTCGCGCTGCAATCGGTCGCCTGGTAGACCGCGAGGAAGGTGTGGTCGCCATCATCGGGGCCGCACCGCTGGCCGTAGCCGAGCGCCTGCGGCCGGTCGTAGACCTTGGCGCAATCGAGGGTGGCGAGCACCGCGTCGTAGAACGGGCGCGCCCGGTCGAGGTCGTTGACCGCGATCGAAACATGGTCGAGCAATTGCATGGTGAAGCTCCTGGTCGGGCGGTGCATGTGATACTGTACAAAAATACAGTCATCGGCAACCAGCATGGAAGCACAGGCTCAGGCGGAATCGCAGGCGCATCATCCTCAGCGCGTCATCCCCATCGTCGCCCGGCCCGAGCCGGCGGACGGGGCGCAAAGGCCAGCGCAGGCGCGCAAAGGCCGCGGCGCAGTCTCGAACCTGATCGGCCGTTTCGAAACCCAGCGCAGTGTGGCAGAGGACGATGGCTGGTATCGCGAAGACGGCGAACCGCCGCCTTTGCATACCGAGGTCCGTGAAGAACGCGCGCGTAGCCTCATCACCCGCAACACCTCGCCCGATGTCGGCTTCGACCGTTCGATCAATCCGTACCGCGGTTGCGAGCATGGCTGCGTCTATTGTTATGCGCGGCCCAACCATGCGTATGTGGGCTTGAGCCCGGGGCTGGATTTCGAATCGCGCCTGTTCGCGAAAGTGAATGCGCCGCAATTGCTGGCGCGCGAATTGTGCTCGCCCAAGTATGTGCCCGCGCCCATGGCCGTCGGCGTCGTGACCGACGCCTATCAACCGATCGAGCGGCAATTGCGCCTTACGCGCGGCTGCCTCGAAGTGCTCGAACGCAGCCGGCATCCGGCACAACTCATCACCAAATCGAGCCTGATCGAGCGCGATCTCGATCTGTTGCAGCCCATGGCCGCGCGCGCTCAAGTGCTGGTCAATGTTTCGCTGACCACGCTCGACCATGGCCTGGCGCGCAAGATGGAGCCGCGCTGCGCCTCGCCCACCCGCCGGCTCGAGACCATCCGGCGCTTGAGCCAGGCCGGCGTGCCGGTCGGCGTCTCGGTCTCGCCGGTGATCCCGTTCATCAACGAGCCCGAGATCGAGCACATCCTGGCGGCGGCCTACGAGGCCGGGGCGCGCTGGGCCTTCCATGTCGTGATCCGCCTGCCCTGGGAGGTCGAGCATTTGTTCCGCCAATGGCTCGAAACCCATTTTCCGCAGCGCACCGAGCGGGTTTGGGCGCGCATCGCCGAAATGCGCGCCGGTGCCGGCGAAGGCAAGATCAACGATGCGCGTTTCGGCTCACGCATGACGGGCGAGGGTGTCTGGGCTGATCTCATCCACCAACGCTTCGCCAAGGCTTGCGAGCGCCTGGGTTACGCCAGCGAGTACCCGACCTTGAGCGTGGATGGTTTTGTGCCGCCGCGCCCGGCCAGCGCCCAGGGCGAGTTGTTCTGAGCCTCGCTTGCGCTAAGTCTCTGATATTCCTATAATTGCCGGCTTTTCGCGGTCAAGGCTCCTGACTGCGATCCGTGTACAAACCGCGTCGCATCGTGCGATACGCGAACAACGTGCGCAGCGCGTTCGGTCGGCAGGCCCGTGTCAACCTGCAGGTCGAACCTCCGATGTGCTTAGAGGAACACGACATGGTCGTCATTCGTTTGTCTCGTGGCGGCGCCAAGAAGCGCCCCTTCTTCAACATCATCGCCACCGATTCGCGCAGCCGCCGCGACGGCGCCTTCATCGAGCGCGTTGGGTTCTACAACCCGGTCGCCGCCGAAGGCGAAGAAGGCCTGCGCATCGCGATGGACCGCGTGACCTACTGGACCGGCAACGGCGCCCAGTTGTCGCCCACCGTCGCGCGTCTGGTCAAGGACTTTGCCAGCAAGAACGCCCAGCCCGCTGCCTGATCGGCAAGGGATGAGCACCGCAGCGGCCGAGCCGGACGATCTGGTCTCGGTCGCGCGGGTGGTCGATGCCTACGGCATCCGCGGCTGGATCAAGCTCGAGACCTTTTCCGGCGATTCGCCCGCCTTGCAGTCGGCCCAGCATTGGTGGCTGCAAGGGCGTGACGGCAGCCGCCGCCGCGTCGAGGTCGCCGAGGTCAAGCCGCATTCGGCGCATTACGTGGCCCGGCTGACTGGCATCGACGACCGCGAAGCGGCACTGGCGCTCAAAGGTGTTCGGGTCGAGGTCTCGCGTGCGGAGTTTCCGGCCGAAGACAACGACGAGTATTACTGGGTCGATCTGATCGGATGCGCGGTGCATTCCCCGCAAGGCGAGCAGATCGGTCAGGTGGTGGACATGATGGACAACGGCGCGCACGCGATTCTCGCGGTGCAGCCGGCAGGCGAGGGCAGGGCGGTGGAATTGATTCCGTTCGTCGATGCCTATGTGCCGACGGTGGATGTGCAAGGCCGGCGCATCGTCGTGGATTGGCAGTTTGAACCGGGTGATGGCCGCTGAAACAGGGAGACCGACGATGTTGCGCTTCGACGTCGTGACGATCTTCCCCGAGATGTTTTCCGCCGTGACCGGCTTCGGGGTCGCGGCCCGGGCGCTGGAGCAAGGCGTCTGGGAGTTCGGGACCTGGAATCCGCGCGATTTCACGACCGACAACTATCGCCGCGTGGACGATCGTCCGTTCGGCGGTGGACCGGGGATGGTGATGATGGCCGAGCCGCTGTCGGCGGCCATCGAAGCGGCGATCGCGGTGCGTGCGGAAAAACCGCGGGTGCTGTTGATGTC
Organism: uncultured Derxia sp.; assembly: GCA_963977835.1. Lineage (GTDB taxonomy): Bacteria > Pseudomonadota > Gammaproteobacteria > Burkholderiales > Burkholderiaceae_E > CAXBRX01. The sequence continues at coordinate 76 of CAXBRX010000360.1, read as the reverse complement.
GCCGCAAGGCCGGGTGCTCGATCATGCGCGCGTGCGCAGCCTGGCCGAGCAGCCGTCGCGGCAGATTCTGATCTGC
>CAXBRX010000359.1:0-3713 GCA_963977835.1 uncultured Derxia sp. | reverse complement strand
TGGCCGCTTCGGCACGCAAGCGCGCCACGCATTCGGCGCATGCACTCGCCAAGCGGTCGAGCCGCGCCGGAGCATCGAGCGCCGCGAGCGCGCGCACCGCTTCGTAGAACTTCGGCAGATCGCCATGCGCCTGCGCGAGCAAGGTCTCGAAGGCCGGCACCAGTTGGGTGTAAGCCGCCACGCTGGCGAGATGCGCATTGCCGAGGGTCTGCGCAAAGTAACGGTCGTAGCCGGTGTAGCCGCCCCAGTGTTCGCGCTTGAGCGTTTCGTAATCGCGCTGCAATTGCGCGAAGGCTGCGCGCTTCTGGGCGCGCTTGGTGTCATCGTCGGCCGCGCTCGCGTAGATCGCGGCAAGCTTGTCTTTGGTGGTGTACAGCAAGCCGAGGAAATCCTTGCGCCGCGCGTCATAGCTGCGATACGACTCGGTCAGCGCCGGATCGTTCTGCGCCGCGAGCCAACGCTTGAGGCCTTCGGTCTCGACCGTGGTCGCAAAACTCTCGTTGAAGGTGGTGTCGCCCTTCACATAAACCACCTGATGCCCGAGCTCATGAAAAATGAGGCGCGCGAGTTCGCCATCGGGTTGGTTGATGAAGGTGTTGAGCACCGGGTCGTCGAACCAGCCGAGCGTGGAATACGCGGGCACGCCCGAGACTTGCACATCGTCGCCATTCGCGCGCATTTGCGCGGCATAGCGCTCGGCATCGGCCTGATCGAAATAGCCGCGATACCCCACACAACCCGCGACCGGAAAACACGATTTGCGCAGCGTCAGCGACAACTCGGGCGCGGCATAGACATTCCAGAGCACATAAGGCCGATGCAGATCGGCGTACTCGGTGTAGGAACGGTTGTCGGGCAAGCCGAGCTCGCGCGAGGCATAGGCACGTATCTGCTGAACACGTTGGAGCTTGGCGCGCAGCTTGGGGTCGAGCGTCGGATCGGCGAGCAATTCGGAAATCGGCCGCGCTTCGTGCAGCATCGAGAAATGCCCGTGCATGCTTTGCGCGTAATACCCCACCGTGCTGCAACCGCCGGCCAGACCCAGGCCCGTGAGCGCGAGCAGCAACACGAGCCACCAGCGCGTGCGGCGCTTCATGCGCGCGCGGCCTGCATTGGTTCGGCGGCCTCGAACCAAGGCTGCACCTCGACCCGGCAATCATAGAAGGTCGGCGCGCGTCCCATGTCGGTCAGGCGTTGGCTCGTCAATTCGTTCACGTTCTTGCCGTCGGCCGCAAACTTCTTCCACCAGATCGACAAGCCCACCACCACGCCGGGCCGCGCACGCGTGCCCACGCGCGCGCGCAAGCGCAACTCGCCGCGATCGTTGAACACGCGCACGGTCTGCCCGTCGACGATGCCACGCGCATGCGCATCGTCTGCGTGCAATTCGAGCACCGGCTCGCCTTCGGTCGCGCGCAGGCTCGTCACATTCACGAACGAGCTGTTGAGGAAGTTGCGAGCCGGCGGCGAGATCATCGCGAGCGGATAACGCGCGGCGGCAGCGCTGTCGGCACCTTCGTGCGGCGCGATGTAAGCCGGCAGCGGATCGAGCCCGGCCGCGGCCATCTGCGCGCTCTCGAATTCGCATTTGCCCGAAGGCGTGGTGAAGCCTCCTTCGGCGAACGGCGCCCAGTCTTCGGGCACATTCAAGCGTTCCCAACCGCGCGCGATGCAACGGTCCCAATCGAAGCCTTTTGCGTACGGATGATCGAGGCGCAAGGTCTGGCGCGCGATGGTCTCGTCGGATTCGTCGAAGCAGGCGTCGGCATAGCCCATGCGTTTGGCGAGCAAGCGGAAGATCTCGCTGTTGGGCTTGGATTCACCGAGCGGCGCGATCGCGGGCGTGTTGGCCATCAACGAATAATGGCCATAGGGTTTGACCACATCGAAATGTTCGAGCTGCGTGGTCGCGGGCAGCACATAGTCGGCGTAATCGGCGGTGTCGGTCAGGAAGTGTTCGAGCACCACGGTGAAGAGGTCAGTGCGCGCAAAGCCTTGCGCCACCTTGGCCGATTCGGGCGCGACCGCGAGCGGATTGCTGTTGTAGACGATCAGCGCCTCGATGGGCGCGAAATCGGCCGCGGCCGGACGCAGCAGATCGTCGCCGATGGTGCTCATGTTGATGGTGCGCGGATTGCGCCCGGCCAGCAGATCGGGCCGGCCGAGGTCCGGGTTCGTCGGGAAGGCACCCGAGGTCGACAACAACACACCGCCGGCCGGATGGCGCCAATCGCCGGTCAGGGCCGGGATGCAACCGATGTTGCGCACCGCCATGCCGCCGCCATGCACGCGCTGCACGCCATAGCTCACACGGATGAAGGCCGGGCCGCCGCGCTCGCGCGCGCCCCAAAGTTCGCGCGCCAGCATCTCGACCTCGTCGGCCGTGATGCCGCAAAGCTTGGCGACACGCTCGGGCGGGTAGTCCGCCAGGCGCGCCTTGAGCGCGTCGAAGCCCAGGGTGTGCTGCGCGATGTAGTCATGGTCGAGCCAGTCGTTGCGCACCAATACATGCATGACGCCCAGCGCGAGCGCCGCATCGGTGCCCGGCAAGGGCGCGATGTGCGCATGGCATTTCTCGGCCGTGAGCGAACGGAACGGATCGATCGCGATCAGCCGCGCACCGCGCCGTTTGGCTTCTTGCGCCACGGTCCAGAAATGCAGGTTGGAACCGATCGCATTGGTGCCCCAGAAGACGATGGTGCGCGCCGCCGCGACCGCGAGCGGATCGGGCCCGAGACGCGCGCCGATGGTGTACCCCATGCCGACCGAACCGGCCGTCGAGCAGATGGTGCGATCGAGCCGGCTGGCGCCGAGCTTGTTGAAAAACCGCGCCGCCATGCCCTCGCCTTGCACCAGGCCCATGGTGCCCGCGTACGAGTAGGGCACGATGCGCTCGGGATCGACGGCCGCGATCGCGCGCAGCCGCGCGGTGATCGCATCGAGCGCTTCATCCCAGCTCACGCGCTCGAAACGGCCCTCGCCTTTCGCGCCCACGCGCTTGAGCGGATGCAGGACGCGGTCGGGGTGGTAAGTGCGCTCCGCGTAGCGCGAAACCTTGGTGCACAACGCGCCGCCGGTGTTCGGATGATCGGGATTGCCAGTGACCTTGACCGCCACGCCGTCCTTCACGTGCACGAGCATCGCGCAAGTGTCGGGGCAATCGTGGGGGCAGGCGGCGTGGACGATGCGGGTGGCGGTGAGTTCGGCGGGGGCGTTCATAAAATGACCATCGAAGGGGTACGCGCTGCTGACGACCAAGGCGCCGATGATGGTAGCGCAGCAGCATGAAGTGCGCCCGATTGGTCCGTGATCTTGTGTGGTCGCCGTCCTGTCAGCCAGCACGGCGTGTCGCCATCAAAAGTGGATTAGGCTTGCGCATACGAACACCCACTCAGGAGCGGATTCGTGAATGAATTCATCGCGGCATTCCCCAGCGATTTCTGGTGGAGCGCATTGCCTGTTTTCTTGGGATGGCTATCCATGTGGATGGCCCCGCTCATCGCGCCATTGTTCGTCGTGATTCATCGTCGAAAGACGATGCGGCGACGCATGCTGTTCGTCGTGTTGGTACCCGCGATGGTGTATGGAGCGTTGCTCTTTCTGGCGGTACTGGTTCAAACACCACTCGCGTTTTACTTCAATGCGATCTACCCGACCTTGTCCGTCAACGGCTTCTCGCACCTGACCTGGTTTGAACGTGTGTATTCGCTCTG
>CAXBRX010000358.1:0-3742 GCA_963977835.1 uncultured Derxia sp. | reverse complement strand
TCGATCCCGCGTGGCCGAAGACACCGCTGCCCAATAACTGGATCTTCGGCAACATCGGTGGCGTCCACGTGGACGACAAGGACCAGATCTGGGTCCTGCAGCGCGGCAACACCGTGCAGCTCGATCTGGGTGACGACTACCTCGAACAGGGCGCCGCGGAATGCTGCACGCCGGCCCCCTCCGTCGTTGAATTCGATCCCTCCGGCAAGATCGTACAGGCCTGGGGCGGCCCCGGCCCCAAGGCCAACCGCGCCACCGGCATCGGTGCGATCACCATCGGAGCCACCTCATGACCATCGCCCTCTCGCTGCGCGTCAACGGCATCGACTACCCGGTCAACGTGGCCATGGAGCGGAACCTGCTGAGCGTGCTGCGTACCGAGATCGGGCTCACGGGCACCAAATTCAGCTGCGGCATCGGTCAGTGCGGTGCGTGCACCGTGCAGCTCGACGGCGTGGCGGTTCGTGCATGCCAGACGCCGGTCTCGGCTGTGGGCGCCAAGAAGGTGACCACCATCGAGGGCCTGTCGACCGATGGCTCGCATGCGCTGCAGCGTGCGTGGCTCGAACTCGACGTCCCGCAGTGCGGGTACTGCCAGGCTGGACAGCTGATGTCTGCGGCGGCACTGCTCTCGCGCACGCCGAATCCAACGGACGCACAGATTGACAACGCGATGAACGGAAACGTCTGCCGCTGCGGAACCTATCTCCGCATTCGCGAAGCAATTCACCTGGCCGCAAACGGCGGCCGAAAGGCATAAGGAGGACGCGATGAAGAATTCTAAATCCCAAAACCCCGATCGCCGGTCCTTCATTAAATTGAGCACGCTGGCGGGCGGCGGCCTGACGTATCGCGGCGACGCGAACTTCAACGGCTCCGACACGCTCACCATCACGACGGGCGACGCCACCGCCACGGCGCCGATCACGGTCCCGGCGACCGCGCTGCGCGCACCCGCATCGGCCGCGGCATTGGCGGCCGTCTGCCCGCCGATGCTGTCATCGGCATAAGCGCGGCATTCCGCATCGTCGGCGCGGAACTGATTGAAGCTCATCCCCGTGCCGGGCAGCGCCATATGGCTCGGCCCCGCCGGCGGGGGCGTTGCGCAGCCGGCCAGGGCCAGCAAGCCCGCACCGGGCGCAATCCAGAGAAGTTTATGAATATTCATGGAATTGTCCTCATTGCGTCGGCGCTTGCGGCGTGACGGTCTGCCAGGGCGCGGCGCAAGTCTTCACATACGGGTAATAGGTCTTGGTCGGCGCGCAGTAATACCAATAGCCGGCCGGCTCGCCGGGCGGCGCGTAGGTCTCGCGCTCGACGTATTGCGGCGGTTCGGTGGGCACGGCCACCACGGCCGGTTGCGGGTAGTAGTAATACGGCGGCGGATACCACCAGCCCGGTCCCCAGACCGGGCCGCCGATGTAGACGCCCACACGGGCACCATGGGCGAGTGCAAGCCCCGAGACAGCGAGCGCCGCGAGCCCGACGCCCAGCTTTGCCATCGATGTCAGTCTCATGAAATCACCTATGCGTTGATCGAAAACGTACCGAGGAATTTGCGCGGTTTCACGTAGCGACCATGGCGTTCAGCTTGCACGCGATGAGCGGAAACGGTTGCTTCATGTTGTGACGTGCCGGCGCGACGTTTCAATCAATGCGCCGAAGGTGTGACAGGTGCACGTGCCGAATCGCGCGATGGTGGCTACTATCGCGCGCATGAAAACGTCCTCCTTCTCGGCGCGGTTCGGCTGGCGCCAGCTCATCTCCTGGCCGGCCATGCTGGTCTACGGCGTGGCGAGCTTCGTGTTGCTGAATTCAGTCGTGCCCGCATTGCTGGGCAGCAGGCCCGCCGGTGCGGCCTTCGTGCCCGTGCTGCAGGCACTCGCGATCGTGATCGGGGTCATCTTCATTGGGATCGGCGCCGTGGGTTTCTGGTCGGCACGCAAAGAAGCCGCGCTCGACCGCGAACCGGTCGCGGCGCCCGAGCCGCCGCCTGCGCCGCCCAAGCGCGCTCCCGAGCCGAGCGTCACGAGCACCACGCCCAAGCGTGAGCTCGATGCGATCGAATGGGACAAGACCATGGTCGTGCCGCATCCGACCGCCGTGCGGCCAGCAGCCTGGGCGCGCGATGTCATCGACCGCATGGAATGGCGGCGTTTCGAACTGGTCGTGGAAGCGTTTTTCAAGGTGCGCGGTTATCGCACCGAGATCATGTCGCGCGGGCCCGATGGTTCATGCGAAGCCAAGCTTGTGCGAGCGAGCGATCAGGCGCTGATCGCGCTCATGCATGCGCAACCCGGCGGCGCGGTGGTGGTGGGGGCCGAGCAATTGCGCGCGGTGATCGGCACGATGGCGCAAGCGCGCACCGGACGCGCGATCTATGTCGCGGCGGGCCGTTTCGACGAAGGCGCGCTCGAATTCGCCAAGGCACACCCGATCCAACTGCTGAGCGGCGACATGCTGCTGGCCAAGATCCTGCAAATCCCCGAAGACCGCCGCAATGCCTTGCTGGCGCTCGCCACCGAAGGCGAATGGACCACGCCGACCTGCCCGGCCTGCGCGGCCAAGATGGTGCGGCGGGCGGGCGGCGGACATGATTTCTGGGTCTGTTCCAACATGCCCCAATGCACGGCCACCATGCCGGTCGCCCAGAGCTGAGCCCGAGCAATATCCCTTGTCTTATCAATGGGATAGGCCTGGTCGGGCTGCAGCGAAAGACCTTACCGCGCTCGTAAATTAAAAGGGGCCACTCCCGGCCCTTGCTCGGGCGTTTCGCGCGCGCGCTTCCCGGAGATAGTCGGCACCCAACCACGGTGCGGCAAGACAGTGGCGCACGGCGCGAACCACGGCACACCCACCGGTCTTCGGAGTGTGTCATCCATGAAGCTTCGCCATTCTTTGCCGCTGGCATTCGCGGCCACCATGTTGCTGGTGGGGGCGGCAGCTCTGGTCGCCATCGCGCGCCTGAGCGGCGCGCTCGACACCTATGCGATCGAAGTGCGCGCCCATGTCGCCGATGAGCGCGCAGTCGCGCAATTGCTCGATACCTTCAAGGTGCAGGTCCAGGAATGGAAAAACACCTTGTTGCGTGGCAAGGATGCCAAGGCGCTCGACAAGCACTGGAACGCGTTCCAGGAACAAGAACGCAAGGTGAATGCGCTGGCGCGGGATCTGGCGGCCAAGCTGCCCGAAGCCGACAGCCGCCAGTTGATCGAACAATTCGCCGCCGAGCATCTCAAGATGGGCGAGGCCTATCGCGCGGGATATCAGGCCTTCGTCGCCGCGGATCATGACCCGGCCGCAGGCGACGCCGCCGTGACCGGCGTCGATCGTGCGCCCGCCAAATTGCTGGCCGATGCGGCGGCCAAGATCGCGGCCGACAGCGCCGCCATTTCCGCCGGTGCCGCCGCGCAAGCGCATACCGCGATCGTGGCGAGTCTGGTGCTCATGAGTCTGGCCTGCGCGCTCGGGGTGGCGGGCGGTGTGCTGTTCGGGCGCCGCATCGCAGGTCGTCTGCATCTGGTCGCGCAATCTGCGCATGCGGTCGCGAGCGGCGACCTCGCGGTCGCCATCAGCGCGCACGGTCGCGACGAGGTGGCCGAGCTCAGCCAGGCGCTGGCCGACATGAAGGATCAACTCGCGCACATCGTTGCCCTGGTGCGCGAGCGTGCTCACGGTGTCGCCCTCGCCTCGGGCGAGATCGCCACCGGCAACAATGATCTGAGCGCGCGCACCGAGCAGC
>CAXBRX010000357.1:0-3743 GCA_963977835.1 uncultured Derxia sp. | reverse complement strand
TTTTCGCGGCGTTTCTGCTGGGCGTGGTGGCCCTGTGGGCGATCATTGCGTTTAACCTCGACGCGGCCCACGACCGCGTGGTCGAGCGCGTCGCCAAGAGCTACAGCGCAGGTGCCGGCGCACACGGTAACTGCGAGTAGCAATGAGCCGGCCGGTCTTCCGCTTTGCGCCGAGCCCGAACGGCGAGTTGCATCTCGGACATGCGCTGTCGGCCATCACCGGCTACCGCATGGCGCAGCGCATGGGCGGGCGATTTCTGCTGCGCATCGAAGACATCGACCCGCCACGCGAAGTCCCGGGGGCCGCCGACAGCATTGTCGCGGTCCTGGAGGCCCTGGGCATGCGCTGGTCGCGCGAAATCGTGCGCCAATCGCAGCGCGACCTGGCGTTCTCCACCGCATTCGCCCGACTGTCGGCGCGCGGCCTGGTCTATCCATGTGCCTGCACCCGCAGCGAAATCGCCGCCGCCGCAACGCGCAAAACTGCCGACGGCGAGCCGGTCTACCCGGGCACCTGCGCCCACGGCTTGGCGCCGGACCGCGCGGCGCGCGCCTGGCGCTTGCGCATGCCCGATGAACGCTTGAGTTTCGAGGATCGTTGGGCCGGTCCGCAATCGGAGAACCCCGCGCACGAGACCGGCGACATCGTCATTCGCCGCGCCGACGGCCTATGGGCCTACCAGCTCGCGGTCGTGGTCGACGACATCGACGCGGGCGTGACCGACATCGTGCGCGGCGACGATCTGCTGCATTCGACGGTGCGCCAGATCGCGCTGCGCCGCGCCTTGCGCGCCCGGCCGGGCCGCTACCTGCATGTGCCGGTGGTGCGCAATGCGCAGGGCGAAAAGCTCAGCAAGCAGACCCATGCGCCGGCCGTCGAGCCCAAACAAGCCTTGCCCGCATTGCACACCGCGGCGGCCCAATTGGGCATGCCGGTCGAGGCCGACACCGTGGCGCAATTCTGGCGCGCGGCGCCCGATGCCTGGGAAGCCTTGCTACGCAGCCGCGCCGCGCTCGAACGCTGCTGACCCTCGCGCCGCGCCCTTGCCAGCGTCCATGCCGATGGCGCAGCATGGGCCATCCCACCCGCCCAGGCCTTGCATGCCCCTGCCCGCCGACATCGAACGCCTTTTGCGCGACACGCGCAGCATCGCCCTGGTCGGCGCGTCCGACGACCCGGCGCGCGCAAGCGCGCGCATCGGGCCTTATCTGATCGCGCACGGCTACACCGTCTGGCCGATCACGCCGCAATACCCGATGGTCTACGGATTGCCCAGCCTGCCGTCGCTCGATGCGCTCGCGCACACGCCCGATCTGGTGCTGTGCTTTCGCCGCAGCGAGGCCATGCCCGAGCTCGCGCGTGCGGCCGTGCGCATCGGCGCACCCGCGCTCTGGATGCAAACGGGGATCATCAATGAAGAAGCCGCCGATCTGGCGCTGGCGGCTGGTCTGACCGTGGTGATGGACCGGTGCATCCAGGTCGATCATCGGACCTGGATGGCCGAAGGCACGCGATGACCGCGGCCGCGGCGCGATTCAAGCGCGAATCGAGCGCCGCGTCGGTGCCTGCTCAGGCACCGGTCTTTTTGCGACCGCCGCCGAGCAAAGCGCCCACCAGGGGCTTGCGCGCCACGGCGCCGGGCCGAGCAGCCGGCATCGCGACGGCTGGCGTCTGGGTCGCAACGGCCGCCGCCGGCTCATAAGGCTTCGAGAACCAATCGTCGACCGGCGCCTGCGTCGGCCGCGGATGCCGCACCGCGCTGCGCACACTGCGATGGCCGCGCTCTTCCGAACGATGGTCGTCGCGTTCACGCTCCTCGCGCCGCGTACCGCCGGGCAACACCAGGGTCTCGGGCGTGAGCGGCTTCTTCATGAGCTTTTCGATGTCCGCGATCTGGCGCGTTTCGGCCGGGCTCATGAGGGTGATGGCATCGCCCGAGGCGCCGGCACGGCCGGTGCGGCCGATGCGATGGACGTAATCCTCGGCGTTGTAAGGCACGTCGTAATTGATGACCGCGGGCAACTCGGCGATGTCGAGGCCGCGCGCGGCGACGTCGGTCGCGACCAGCGCCAGCACATTGCCCGCCTTGAAATCATCGAGCGCCTTGAGCCGTTCGGCCTGCGAACGGTCGCCGTGGATGGCGGCAGCCACAATGCCGTCGCGCTCCAGATGACGGGCCAAGCGGCTTGCGCCAAGCTTGGTGTTGACGAAGACGATGACCTGTTTGAGATCGCGCTCGCGCAGAATCTGGACCAGGGCCGCGCGCTTGTCGGCCTCGGGAACGGCGTACACCGTCTGGGTCACGGTCTCGGCCGCAGAATTGCGCCGCGCGACCTCGATGCCGATCGGGTCCTTGAGGAAGCTCTTGGCCAGCTTCTTGATCTCGTCGGAGAAAGTGGCCGAGAACATCATGCTCTGCCGCTCTTTGGGCAGCAGATTGATGATGCGCTGCAGATCGGGCAGGAAGCCCATGTCGAGCATGCGGTCGGCTTCGTCGAGCACCAGGATCTGGACCTGACCCAGATTGACCGTGCGTTGCTGGACATGGTCGAGCAGCCGGCCCGGAGTCGCGATCAGCACCTCGACCCCAGCGCGTAACGCATCCGTCTGGGGATGCATGTCGACGCCGCCGAACACCACCGTCGAGCGCAACGGCGTGTGCTTGCCATAGACGCGCACGTTTTCCGCCACCTGATCGGCCAGCTCGCGCGTGGGCGTCAGGATGAGGGCGCGCACCGGATGGCGCGCGGGCGACATGCTGTGGCTGGCGGTCGGCAACAAGCGCTGCAGGATGGGCAAGGCGAAGCCGGCCGTCTTGCCGGTGCCGGTCTGAGCCGCGCCCATGAGGTCCTTGCCCTGCAAGGCGACCGGAATCGCTTCCTGCTGAATGGGCGTCGGGCTGGTATAGCCTTGCTCGCTGATCGCGCGAAGAATCGCGGGATCAAGGCCAAAACTGGAGAAATCGGGGCCGGATTCGCTCATCGCGCACGCCCCGCATGCATGATGCCGCTTGCGTCTTCGTGAGGCTGGCGACAGGCAGGCTGAGTATCGGTAGACATCCTTGAATTCTAACTCGCGCACCTGACGCGACCCGTTTTTGCCTCAAATCTTGAGCGAATCGACCCCGAAACACCGGGCTTTTCGGCACTACGACACGGCCCCGACCGCCCTAGCATCGCTGCGTACAAGGGGATGTCATGGCCAAGACCATTTACGCCGACCAACTGGCGCACGCGCTCGATCACTGCGACGCACCCATCGAGGCGCTGTCGCTCGATTGTTTCGACACGCTCATCTGGCGCACCACGCCCGAGCCCAGCGATGTCTTTTGCGATCTGGTGCCAAAAATCAGCCGGCAAGCGCGCCAGGTGGCGGAACACACCGCGCGCGAACGCCGCAAGATCTCCCACGGCAACAACGAAATCTCCCTGACCGACATCTATCGCTGCGCCTTGCCGCACGGCAGCGAGGCCGAACAACGCGCCTTGATCGAGGCCGAACTTGCAGCCGAACACCAGCATTGCTTCGCTTTCGGTCCTTGCGTCGCGCTGATCCGCGCCGCCAAGCAACGCGGCCTGAAAATCATCATCGTCAGCGACACCTACTTCAGTGAAGCCGAATTGCGCGCCCTGATCGCTGCCAAGGCCGGCGCCGATGTGCTGGCCCTGATCGACAAGGTGTTCTGCTCGTGCGAATACGGCCGCGGCAAGACCAGCGGCCTGTTCGATGACGCGATCAAGCAC
>CAXBRX010000356.1:0-3744 GCA_963977835.1 uncultured Derxia sp. | reverse complement strand
CTTCATAGGTCTCGCTCCTCTATCAAATTAAGTCTATCCCAGCGAGTGATCGTTTTCAGGGCGATGCAATGCGCTACGATCTGAAGTGAAATATACCTGCACTATGACAACTCGACACCTCTTGGTCATTCCGGTCTTACTCTTGGCTGCTTCTTGCGGCCCGTCTTCTTCGCCCGATACGCGTGAGGCCGATGCAGCGGCGATCATTGCCGGATCGCAGTGGCATCGCTTTCAAATGCCGGCCTACCACCTCGTGCGCGGCGACCGCGCCGGCATCACCATGGTCAACATCGGCGTCGGGCCGGCCAATGCCAAGACCATCACCGACCATATCGCCGTGCTGCGCCCGCATGCCTGGATCATGCTTGGCCATTGCGCGGGCCTGCGCAACACCCAACAGCTCGGCGATTACGTGCTCGCCCATGGCTATGTGCGCGAAGACCATGTTCTCGACGAGGAATTGCCGCTCTGGGTGCCGATCCCGCCGCTGGCCGAGGTGCAGGTCGCGCTCGAGTCCGCGGTCGAGGAAGTGACGCAACTCAAAGGCTACGAACTCAAACGCATCATGCGCACCGGCACCGTGGCCAGCACCGACAACCGCAATTGGGAGTTGCTGCCGCATCCGGGCCCCGAGCGCCGCTTCAGCCAAAGCCGCGCGATCGCGCTCGACATGGAAAGCGCGACCATTGCGGCCAACGGTTTCCGCTTTCGCGTGCCTTACGGCACCTTGCTGTGCGTGAGCGACAAGCCTTTGCATGGCGAGATCAAACTGCCCGGCATGGCCAACACCTTCTATCGCGAGCGCGTCGATCAGCATCTGCGCATCGGCATGCGCGCCATCGAATTGCTGCGCGCGCAAGGCGTCGATCAACTCCATAGCCGCAAGCTGCGCAGCTTCGCCGAAGTGGCCTTCCAGTAGCGCATATTCGGTCAACCCCTAGGTTGACGCAGCTTCACTATTGTTGCGTCGCCGCGGTGCGCTCATGCCCATTCTTAGGGCGCGCTTAAATACATGATTTGCCTGGGGAACGCGCAGCAAGATTGGCTCGAAATCGTGTAGTGATTTGTCTGACGGAACAATTTAACGAAGCAACTGCAGTGGCCGGATTAGGACTGAATTTGGCCGAAAATGTTCTTAGGTCGCATGGCGTGCCGTCCGTAAGTACAACCGTTGACCCCGTCCCGCCGGACGAAGGTTCTTCTGGTTTACCCGAACGCACACGAACAAGTGATCACCATGCGGTCTGTCCAGTCCATCGTCGAATCGATTCGCCGCCTCAACTGCGCCTTGGGCCTGTTGGGCGCCGTGTGCTGCATGGCGCTCGCCTGGTTCTCGAGCCCGCAATGGCCGGGTCTGGTCGCGGGGGCCTCCCTGCTGATCCTGTCGATCTGGGGTGGGCTCGGCGCGCGGCGTGAAGACCAGCGGCGCAAGGAAGAAATCCAGCGCTATCTGGAAAGCCAGCATTCCTTCGGCGCCGAGATCGCACCGGTCTGGAGCCGCCAGATCGAATCGTCGCGCAGCCAGATGGAAGAAGCCGTCGGGGCCTTGAGCGGCCGTTTCGCGGGCATCGTGGCCCGGCTCGAAGCCGCGCTCGCGCCGCATCGCGCCAAGGGGCGCGCCGACGAGTCCCAGGATGCCAAACAGTTGTATGCGCACAGCCAGCGGCAGCTCGAAGCGGTGCTCGATGCCCTGCGCACGATGATGAACGGCAAGGCCGCGATCCTGACCGAGGTGCAGGCCTTGCGCGGCTTCGTGGCGCAATTGCAGGAGATGGCCGAGGCGGTCGCCAAGATCGCGCAACAGACCAATCTGTTGTCCATCAATGCCGCCATCGAAGCGGCCCATGCGGGCGAGCAAGGCCGCGGCTTCGCCACCGTCGCGCAGGAAGTGCGCGTGCTCTCGCGCCAATCGGGCGACACCGGCATGCGCATCGGCCAGACCATCAAGGTCGTCAACGAAGCGATCCTGGCGGCGCTCAAGACCGCCGAAGCCACCGCGCACCAGGAAAATCAGGCGGTCGACGTTTCGCAAGCAGCGATCCGTGAAGTGCTCCAACGCTTCGAAAGCTTCACCACCTCGCTGGCCGATTCGGCCGATGAATTGCGCGAGCAAAGCCACGAGATCAAATCCGAAGTGCACGAGGCGCTGGTCCAGCTCCAGTTCCAGGACCGCGTGAGCCAGGTCATGAGCCATGTGCGCGCGAGCATCGATCAGTTTCCGTCCGTCATCGAGGCGCATTGCGCCGAATGCGAGCGCACCGGCGAATTGCATGCGCTCGACCCGAGCGGCCTGCTCGACGAATTGGCCAAGACCTACGCGATGCAGGACGAACACGCGCGGCATCAAGGCATCCAGACCACCGCCGCTGCCGCAGCAGCACCGGCCGATACCGAAATCACTTTCTTTTGAGAACCACCATGGCGAAGAACATCTTGATCGTCGACGACTCGGCTTCCGTGCGGCAAGTGGTCGGCATTGCGCTGCGCGGCGCGGGCTATGACGTCACCGAAGGCAGCGACGGGCGCGACGCGCTGGGCAAGCTGACCGGACAGAAGGTGCACTTGATCATCAGCGACGTGAACATGCCCAACATGGATGGCATCACCTTCCTGAAGGCGGTCAAGCAACACCCGTCCTACAAATTCACCCCGGTGATCATGCTGACCACGGAAAGCCAGGAGGCCAAGAAGCGCGAAGGCCAGCAAGCCGGCGCCAAGGCCTGGGTGGTCAAGCCGTTTCAACCGGCGCAATTGCTGGCCGCGGTGGAAAAGCTCGTGCTGCCTTGACGTGGCGCGCAGCAAAACAGACTACTTCCAGGAGCTTTCCATGTCTTCCCACACCGATCTTCGTCTCGACGGCGAAGTGACGATCTACCGCGCACAAGAACTCAAGCGGACCTTGCTCGAAGCGCTCGAACATTCGGTCGCGTTGCGCATCGATCTGGCTGGCGTCAGTGAACTCGACAGCGCCGGCGTGCAATTGCTGATCGCGGTCAAGAACGCCGCCGATGCCGAACGCAAGCCGCTGGAGCTCGCCAACCACAGCGCGCCGGTGCTGTCTTGTTTTGAGTTGTACGACCTCGCGGCTTTCTTCGGCGATGCCTCGCCGATTTCCGCGACCGCCCACTGACCCCGAGCGCAACGCGACATCCCGAAAGGAAACTCATGGACATGGATCAAGCGCTGCAGATGTTCATCGCCGAGAGCGATGAGCTTCTGGAAAGCATGGAAAGCGCCTTGCTCGGTGTGCTCCAGACCAGCGACCGCAGCGACGCCGTGAATGCGATCTTTCGCGCCGCCCACACCATCAAGGGCTCGGCCGGATTGTTCGCCTTCGACGGCGTGGTGGCGTTCACGCATGTGGTCGAAAGCGTGCTCGACGCGGTGCGCGACGGCCATCTCGAACTCGATGAAAGCCTGGTGTCCTTGCTGCTCGATTGCGGCGATCACATCGGTGGATTGATCAGCGCCGCGACCGGCGGCGAGACCACCGCCGACTTGAGCGAGCGTGGCGCCGGTCTGGTCGGACGACTCAAGGCGCGGCTGGCCACCAACAACGACGCCATGCCCGTGGGCGTGCTGAACCGCCGGCTGAATTTTCGCGGCGTGCCCTACTTCGAATCCGTGGCGAACCAGGGCGTGGGTGTCTTGGACACCTTCTTGGCCCTCACCCGCGAAACGGTGGCGCACACCTTCCGGAAGTACCACCTCGATAAAAAAATCCAAGACTTCGACGACATGCTG
>CAXBRX010000355.1:0-3745 GCA_963977835.1 uncultured Derxia sp. | reverse complement strand
GTGGGTTGATACCACCCCGGCTCGCCTAGACCGTCAGGCAGGTAAGTTTCTCCGGCGGCATAGGCGTCGGGTTCATCATGCGCGTAGCGATACAACTTGCCGTAGCCAAGCTTTTTCATTAACTTGGTTGGCGCATTACGCAAATGCTCGGGTACGGGACGAGATGTGTCCTTCGCTATGAAAGCACGTACCTGATTGTAGGCGTTATAGACCGCATTCGATTTGGCGGCGCAAGCAAGATAAACAACGGCTTCAGCAAGTGCCAACTCACCTTCGGGTGAACCAAGTCGTTCATACGACTCTGCCGCATCCAGCGTCAATCTCAGCGCTCTGGGATCAGCTAAGCCAATATCTTCACTTGCCATGCGTATTAATCGTCTGCACAAATAACGCGGGTCTGCTCCACCATCCAGCATTCGCACTAACCAATACAACGCCGCATCAGGATTCGACCCACGCACTGATTTATGTAGTGCAGATATCTGATCATAAAACGCATCACCCCCTTTATCGAAGCGCCGTAGCGTATCGCCCAAGCTTTCTTTCAACAAAGAGACATCGATGAGATTTACTTTTTTTTGTCGCGCGGCGCGCAAGACGATTTCAATATTGTTCAAAAGCTTACGACCATCGCCATCCGCACTAGCCGCTAACATCTGCCTGGCTTCTTGATCCAAACTAAATTCATGGTCGATAGCCATCGCTCTATCCACCAACTGGAGTAAATCATCAGTGGTTAACGACTTCAGCACATAAACCGCGGCACGCGAAAGCAAAGCACTGTTGACTTCAAATGAGGGGTTTTCGGTGGTGGCGCCAATGAGCACAAGGTCGCCATGCTCCACATAGGGCAGAAGAAAGTCCTGTTGTGCCTTGTTGAAGCGATGGATTTCATCGATGAACAACAGCGTCTGGCGCCCGCTTTGCGCACGCGTGAGTTCGGCCTGCGCCACCGCCTCGCGGATGTCCTTCACGCCAGCGAGCACGGCCGACAAAGCGATGTAGGCGCAGCCGAAAGCGTCGGCCATCAGGCGCGCGAGCGTGGTCTTGCCCACACCGGGCGGCCCCCAGAGGATCATCGAATGCGGCTTGTGCGATTCGAACGCGACCGCGAGCGGTTTACCGGGGCCGAGCAGGTGCCGTTGGCCGATCACCTCGGCGATACCGCTCGGGCGCAGGCGTTCGGGCAGTGGTGCGTCGGCGCGCGCGGCCTTGGGGCCGGCTTTCGCACTAGTCGCAGCGCCGGCCGCGCCAGGGAGCACGGGTTCGTCGTCGAATAAAGAATCGGTGGGCATGCGCGCGATTGTCGCAAATCGCGCGCCCGGCTTGCGAACCGCTTATTTGAGCTGGGCGCCCACGTCGTTGACGGCCGCCGCGACCGCAATGCTGATCACGCGCGACAACTCGACTGCGCCGTCGCCGAGCCGGTAGTTGTCTTCGCCATGGCCGACGAAAGGTTTGCCGTCCACCGTCCCGGCGAAATCGACGCTGACATGCTTGAGCGCGGTGAGCGTCACGTCGCGCAGCACCGGCAAGGAGCCGGCCGGACGCAACAAGGTATTGGGCACCACGCGCGCATCGTCGACGAACAGCACCGCGACGGCCTTGTCGATGCGCACTTCCTTGCCGGCGAGCTTGTCACCGTACTTGTCTTGCAAGGCGGTCGTGAAACGATCGACCAGGCTCGGCGAAATGGCATCGTCGGCGAGGATGACCTCGGCGCCTTGCACCGTCGTGCGCGCATCGCCAAACCGGTTTTCGGTGCGCGCGTCGGTCAGCTTGAAGGCAGTCGGAGGCGTGGCGCAGGCGGCGAGGCTTGCGATGGCGATCAGCGGCAGAATCAGACGACGCACCAGCATGACGACCTCCTACTGTTCAAGAATGTCGGCTCCCTTGGGAGGCGTGAAACTGAATTGCGCGCCCGCGTTGTCGGCGTTGCGGACCAGTTTGCTGAAGGCCAGACGCGAGACCTGGCCGAAAGCGTCGCGCAATTCCATCGCCTCGGGCATGCCGTTGCGAAAACCGATGCTCACGCGCTCGAAGGTGGAATCCTTGCTGCGCGGCGTGGCATCGAGCCATTCGAGCCCGTCGCGCGCGCCAGCGTCCTTGAGCACGAAGCTTTTTTCAAGGTCGTTGTTGCCGAACAAGATGGCGGCCGGCGATTCGCCCAAGGCGCTGCCGAGCTTCCTGACCGTGACCTGATTCAAGTCTTTGTCGTAGATCCAGAGCTTTTCGCCATCGGCGACCAGCAATTGCTCGTAAGGCTTGGCATAGGTCCAGCGGAATTTGCCCGGGCGCGAAAACGCGAAGCTGCCCGACGAGGTCTTGGTCTGCCCCGACTTGACGATGCTCTGAGTGAACTCGCCATGCGCGGACTTGGTCTGCGCCGCGAAGGCGTGCAATTGATCGAGCGCATTCGCATGCGCAAGCGTGGTGGCCGCAGCCAGCACGGCCGCGAGGGTCAAAGAAGAAAGCTTCATGTTTTATTCGTTGCCGGAGATCGGCACCAGGATTTCGCGGTTGCCGTTGGATTGCATGGCCGATACTAGGCCGGACTGCTCCATCTGTTCGAGCAAACGCGCGGCGCGGTTGTAACCGATGCGCAAATGCCGTTGCACGAGCGAGATCGAGGCGCGCCGGTTCTTGAGCACGACCGCCACGGCCTGGTCATAAAGCGCGTCGCTCTCGCCGCCCTCGGCCTCGATGGCGCCCGTGCCGGGGCCGAGATCGACCACCATGTCGCTGTCGACACCGCCTTCGAGGATGCCCTCGATGTATTGCGGCCCGCCGGTCTTTTCGATCTGTTGGCGCAAAAAGCTCACGACGCGATGCACTTCGTCGTCGGCCACGAAAGCGCCGTGCACCCGGGTCGGCAAGCCGGTGCCGGCTGCGAGCCAGAGCATGTCACCCTGGCCGAGCAGCGCTTCGGCGCCCATCTGGTCGAGGATGGTGCGCGAATCGATCTTGCTCGACACCTGGAACCCGATGCGGGTCGGGATGTTGGCCTTGATGAGGCCGGTGATCACATCCACGCTCGGACGTTGCGTGGCCAGGATGAGATGAATGCCGGCCGCGCGCGCCTTTTGCGCGATGCGCGCGATCAATTCCTCGACCTTCTTGCCCACCACCATCATGAGGTCGGCGAGTTCATCGATCACGATCACGATGAAAGGCAGCTTCTCGAGCGGCTCGGGCGATTCGGGCGTCAGCGTGAACGGGTTGGTCAGCTTCTCGCCGCGCTTGTCGGCTTCGTCAATTTTTGCGTTGTAGCCGGCGATGTTACGCACGCCCAGCTTGCTCATGAGCTTGTAGCGGCGCTCCATTTCGCCCACACACCAGTTGAGCGCATGGCCGGCCTGGCGCATGTCGGTCACCACCGGCGCGAGCAGATGCGCGATGCCCTCGTAAGCGCTCAATTCGAGCATCTTGGGGTCGATCAGGATCATGCGCACCTGGGTCGGATCGGCCTTGTACAACAACGACAGAATCATCGCGTTGATGCCGACCGATTTGCCCGAGCCGGTGGTCCCGGCCACCAGCAAATGCGGCATCTTGGCGAGATCGGCCACCACCGGCTTGCCCGCGATGTCCTTGCCCAGCGCGAGCGTGAGCCGGCTCGCCGCTTCGTTGTAGACGGTAGAGCCGAGGATTTCCGACAAACGCACCATCTGCCGTTTGGGGTTGGGCAGCTCGAGGCCCATCGTGGTCTTGCCGGGGATGGTCTCGACCACGCGCACACTCACCA
>CAXBRX010000354.1:0-3754 GCA_963977835.1 uncultured Derxia sp. | reverse complement strand
GATCGTCTCGTTGACCGCACCCAGCCGAACGCCGGTCGCACGATTCCCGGACGACGCGATCATGGACGCGGCCAGACGGGCGCTGCCGGGCGCACGCATGACGGAAGCGGTGTGGCTCTCGGCCTACGACTCCTACTACTACGACCGCACGGGCACTCGGGCGCTACCGGTGCTGCGCGCTCGCTACGACGACGCGGTGGACACCTGGCTCTATCTCGACCCTGCGAAGGGACGCATCGCGCTCAAGGAGGAGCGACGGAGCCGTCTCGAACGCTGGCTGTACCACGGGCTGCACAGCCTCGACTTCCCGTTTCTCTACAACAGACGCCCGCTCTGGGACGTCCTCCTCATTGGCCTCAGCATCGGCGGCACCGTGCTGAGCGCCACCACGCTCCTGCCGGCGCTCCGGCGGCTGCGCCGGCGCCTAAGGCCGCCGCGCCTGCCAAGGCTGCGCCCGCCGTCGCGGGCCCGGGCCAAGTCTGGGTCAACACCGACAGCAAGATCTACCATTGCCCGAGCAGCAAGTTCTACGGCAAGACCAAGAAGGGCGAGTACATGAGCGAATCGGCCGCCCAGGCCGCGGGTAATCGTCCCGATCATGGCAAGGCCTGCGGCGCCTGATCCGAGCTGAACGACCGTGAAGAAAACGCCGGCTTAGTCCGGCGTTTTCTTTTGCATGCATGGCAAAGCAAACGCGATGCGCCTTGTTACGTCTCGCGCGGCGGCCGCTTGTTCGGTGGTCAACGTGCCCGGCGGGCGGGCGTTGTCCGAACGCATCGATGCAGCTTCGCGCCCTGGTGTGGCGCGCCACCGAATCCAACTGGGAGATTGCCGTGAAGACTGTGCGTTTGTTGTTCGTTCCGTTAGTGCTTGGCGTGGCTACCCTCACTGCCTGCGCGCAGCCGGTGCTGGTGCCGCCGCCCGCACAACAACAACTTCCGGGCCGCCATCCGGGTTATCTGCATGCCTTGAGCGATCTGCGCGCTGCGCGCTGGTACTTGTTTCATCAACCGGGCGATGCGGGCGTGTATGTGCATGAAGACATGGCCATCTCCGAGATCGATGCGGCCATCGGCGCGATCAAGCATGCCGCGATCGATGACGGCAAAGACCTGCATTACCACCCGGGCGTCGATGCGCCCGAGCGCGGCAGCCGCTTGCTGAAGGCGATCGAGACTTTGCGTCAGGCGCGTGCCGATGTGTCGGGCGAGGAAGATAATCCCGAGGTGCGCGAATTGCGTCACCGCGCCGTCGAGCACATCGAGCGTGCCTTGGCCGAGGCCGAGCGTGCGCATGCAGATTGGATCGCCAGCCATCGTTGATCGATGAAGTCATTCGAACCAAGCAAGACGCAGCGGTGCGCCGCCGTATGGGCGCGCCGTCTGCATCGATGGGCGGGCGCTGCGCTCTTGGCCGCGGTGGCGGTGAGTGCGGCGCAGGCCCAGACCAACACAGTGCCGGCCTCGGGTGAAGCGAGCGTCGTGCCGACGCCCGCAGCCTCTGCGCCGGTCGTTGTACCCAATGCCACGCCTGGCGCCACGCTCATCACCGTCCCCGCGCATGGCGCGGCCGAACATGCGGAAAAGTCGCGGCGCGCGCATTTGCGGCGCTTGCAAGAACGCCTCGATACGCCGGCCGAAGAACTCAAGCGCTCGTGCCGGTTTGAGAGCGAAATCTCGACCTTGCCGCCGCCGGGCGTGGTCGCACTGACTTTCGACGACGGCCCCGAGCCCGGCCATACCGAAGCCATCCTCGCGACGCTGGCGCGCGAAGGCGTGCCGGCCACGTTCTTTCCGATCGCGGACAAGGCCGAGCGTTACCCGGCGCTCATCGAGCGCATGCGCGCATTGCCGGGCGCGGTCGTCGGCAATCACACCTGGTCGCATCCCAACTTTCATGACATCGCGGTGACGGAACAATTGCAGGAGATCGACCGCAGCGATGCGCTGTTGCGTGCCGACGCCGCACCGGCGATGCTGTTTCGCTATCCCTACGGCAATTCGAGTTGCGACGCCAACACGCGTGCGCATGCCCTTGGTTATCGCATCGTCGGCTGGCATGTCGATTCATGCGATTGGGCTTATGCCGGCCCGGAAGGGCTGACGGTGCGCGAGGCCTTGTCCTGCGGCGTGCTGCCCGCGTTTCGCCATGACATGGTCGGGCATGTCTTGAGCGGCGTGCGCGCACATCGCGGCGGCATCGTGCTCATGCACGAAACCCATGAGAACACGGTGCAGGCGCTCGACGAACTGATTCATCGGCTCAAGGCCGATGGCTATGTGTTCACGACGCCGGCCGATCCGGTGTTCGCGGCGTCCTTGCGCTGAGGGTGCCCGATTCGCGGGACAGCCTGCGGCATCGATGTCATTGCGCGAGGTCCGTGCAGCTACGTAAAGTGCTCGCACCTCACTCCAGCCTGCCTTCGTCGCATGTCTTCGCGCTTGTGTTCCCGCGGTTTGCTTCGTGTTTCGTTCCGAGTCTTTATCCGCAGTGTCTTTCTGAGCGCGTGTGCGCTGCCGCTGTGCGCGCAGGCCGCGAGCTACACCTGCCGCGTGAGCGGGCGTACGGTGTTCCAGGCAAGCCCTTGCGGCAGCGCCGCCGCAGGCGCCGCAGCCCCCAATGCGACGGCCCCTGCGGCCAAGCCCACACGTGTCGAGCCGGCCGCGCCCGCGCCGCATGTGTTGTTGTGCGCGGCCGCCAACGGCGAACTCGGCTTCGAGAACGACAGTTGCCCGCGCGGCTTCAAGCCGATCGATGCCGAAGTCAGCGACGTACCGAGTACGCAGGCGCCGATCCCGCGCGCGACCCGGCCCAATGCCGAGCGCCCGACCACCTTCGGTGAACAACCCGATCCGACCGAAGACTGGACGCAGAATTCACGCGTGCCGTCCGATGTGGTCGATGTCGTGGTGCGCATGCGGTCGTTCTACGGGCAATACGAGGCGATCGCCGAATCCGACATCGACGGGCGGCATCGGGTCGCGCATGCGGCCACCTGCTTGCGCGATGTGCGGCCGTTCGATTTTCTCGACTTGTACAAGCTTGCGCGGCCGGCGCCGCATTTGCCGCCTGCGTGTCGGCTCAGCGATTTCAAGCTCGCGCCGGGGCGCATCGATTACCGCATGACCTGCACCCAGCGCGGCCGCGCCGCCATCAGCGCAGGGACGGTGCTCATGACCAAGACCGGCGTGCGGCATGAACAGCGCATGGTCGGCAATGCGCCGTCGGACTATCTGCGCGGCAACCGCGCCTTCGAATTGCGCCGCATCGGCGATTGCCCCTGAGCTTCACTGCGCCGATCGCTGCTCCAACTACCGCCGCGCGGCGCTGTCAATCAGCGCCCGCCTAGATCGCGGCGCATTCGTAGGAGTACGCCTTGCGGGTGATGGAGTTCACCCGGAGCGCGGCGTAGAACGTGCACGTATCAACACCCGAAGCGCAGTGCGCGACAACGGGTGAATCGACGCGGGGCACGAGCATGCGGGAACAAGACGGCATGATGCAATGCCGCGAGCCATATCCATCCGAGACCTACCGACCCGAAGCCGGGCAGCGTCCCATGCGCTTGCTGGTGCTGGGCATCGGCAACGCGCTGTTGAGCGATGACGGTGCGGGCCTGCATGTGCTGACCCGGCTCAGGCATGAGGCGGCGGCTGCGCCGCCAAGCCGGGTCGAGATCGAATACATCGACGGCGGCACCGTCGGACTCGCGCTCGCTCCCTTGATCGAAGACGCCGATGGCGTGGTGGTGCTC
>CAXBRX010000353.1:0-3757 GCA_963977835.1 uncultured Derxia sp. | reverse complement strand
CGCCAAGATCAAATACCGCATCGATGAGGGCGACGATGCCGCCAAGCCCGGGCCCTGGCCGTCGTTCTCGACGCCCTTCGCCACCTTGCGCCTGGACACCCGGCCGATCACCGACGAACTCAAGCGCCTGAGCGCCGAGCTCGACGCCGGCTATACGCCTGAATCGTTGTCGCTCGACAAGCGCCTGTCGCCAGCCACCGCACGCGATGTGATCGGCAAGCTGCTCGCCGCCTGGCGCATGCCGGCCACCCATGCCCAAAGCTGGCGCCGCGCGCTCGGCCAGCAGGCGCTCGCGATGCCGTCCTGGCATGCGATCGTCGCCAGCTTCACCAAGGGCGAGTTCGATCCGACCGTCACGCAAACCCAAAGCGTTTACCAATACCGGCGCCGCGACGATGAATCCATCATCAATCGCGAAGACCCCGCGGTGCTCAAGATGCGCAACCTGTTTCGCGAGGCCGAAACCTGGGGCATCGAAGGCGAGAACCCGCAAGGCTTCCTGTTCCGCCGCGAAAAGACTGCACCGCGCGTCAATCTCGACCAACTCGTGATCATGTCGACCGGCGTCGGGTTCCAGCGCACCGCGATCTTCCTCGGCTATATCGACAGCCTGCGCCAGGAACCGCAGCCGCGCGGCGGCGTGCCGGTGCTGCAGGAAGTCGGCGTGCGTCTGCTGCTCGGCATTCCGCTGCTGGTCGGCATCCGGCTCGATGCCGGCGTGTTCGAAGACGCTTTCTTGTTGCGCGCGGCCGGTCCGGCCGGCACGGTGTCGGGGATGTCTTTGCAGGAGCTCGATGCGTCGTCGACCCTGGTGCTGCCGCTCGCGCGCTGGCGCGAAGACTCCATCACCGAGATGATTGCCGACGGCAGCACCCAGCGCGTGCGCTTGGGCAAGCTGGTGCGGCGCGGCCAGGACTTCGATCAGGTCGCGTTCACGCTGTTGTGATCGACGGCGTTTGCGTCGGCGATTCGGGCCGGCGCGCGATGCGGCGGGCCGGGAATTCCGCCGCCATCAGCGTGCCTTTGCCGACTTCGCTTTCCACTTTGAGCTGGCCTTCATGGCGCGCGAGCGCGTGCTTGACGATGGCCAGACCAAGCCCGGTGCCGCCGACTTCGCGCGAGCGGCCGCGGTCGACGCGATAAAACCGCTCGGTCAGACGCGGAATGTGTTGGGCCGGAATGCCGATGCCGGTATCGCGCACCGAAAACACCGCAACCGGCTCCTCGCCGCGTTGTTCGATACCAAACCGCATGCTGACGCGCCCGCCTTCGGGCGTATAGCGGATTGCATTCGACAACAGATTTTCGAACGCGCTGCCGAGTTCGGTTTCATGGCCGTACAAGGCGATGCCGGGTTCGACCTCGATCTCGATCGTATGCCGGCCGTCGCTCAAGGAGCGCGCCGAGTTTTCCACGCGCGCGAGTAGCGGGTCCATCGGCACCACGGTGTCGCGCGCCGCCAGCGGCCCGGCTTCGAGCGCCGACAAAGTGAGCAGATCCTCGACGATGCGCCGCATGCGCGTGGTCTGCTCGTCCATCAGGCGCAGGAAATGTTCCTTTTGCGATTCCGGCATTTCGCTGTGTTCGCGCAAGGTTTCCATGAAGCCGGCGAGCACCGTCAGCGGCGTCTTGAGTTCATGCGAGACATTGGCGACGAAATCGCGGCGCATGGTTTCGAGCCGTTCGACCTGGGTCACGTCGCGCGCCATCAACAGCATCTGACCTTCACCGTATTCGATGAGCTGGACCGACACCATGCGCGGCTCGGCATTGGCGGTCTTGAACAGGATGGGGCGGCTCCAGTCCTGAGATTCCATGTAGGCCAGAAAGACCGGGTTGCGGACCAGATTGGCGACCGGGCGGCCGGCATCGCCGTCGGGGTCGAGCCCGAACAGGCTGGCCGCGGTGTGGTTGCACCAGACGATGCGAAACCCGTGGGTCAGGGTGATGACCCCGTCGGGCAAGGCTTGCGCCGCGCGCCGGAACGAGGCCATGGCGTCAGTCAGCAGTGCGATCTGATGGCGTTGCGCACGTTGCTGGCGGTACAGCAGCGAGAACATGTCGTCCCACAGCCCCATGCCCTCGGGCACGCGCGCGCCGCGTTCGGCTTGCAGCCAGCGGTACATCGCCAACAGCCGGGTATTGCCATAGGCCCAGGCGACGGCGGCCAGCACCATGCCGACCACCGCGCCGACCAGTGGACTGACGAAATGCATCATGCCGCCCACCAGGGCGGCGTAAAGCACGAATTTCAGGCTGATGCGTAAAGGCAGGCGCATGACAGGTCCATGACGGCGTTCAGGATGGTACCCGCGCTGCATCTCGGGCTGCGCGGTAAGGACGCCCGCGATGATCTGTCATGTTTTCGACACGAATATGTCAGCGCGACGCACGCTCACAACACGATCGGCAATCCGGTCTGCGGATCTTCGAGAATGCGCGCGCTGCCGCCATAGGCATGCTCGATGTGGGCGCGCGTCAGGACGGTGTGCGCATCGCCCTGGGCCACCACCTGCCCGCGTTTGAGCAGCACCAGATGGTCGGCGAATTGCGCGGCCAGATTGAGTTCATGCAGGACCACGAGCACCGTGCCGCCGTGTTGTGCGAATTGGCGCGCGGTTTCGAGGATGGAGCGTTTTTGCGTGAAATCGAGGTTGAGCGTCGGCTCGTCGAGCAACAGGCAGCGCTGCGTTTCGGGTTGGTCCCAGACCTGGGCCAGCGCGCGCGCCAGATGCACGCGCTGTTTTTCGCCGCCCGACAGACTCAGGTAGCGGCGTTGCGCGAATTCGGCCAGGCCCACCGCAGCGAGCGCTTCTTCGGCGATGCGGCGGTTGGTCCGCTCGTCGGTGTCGTGCGGAATGCGCCCGAGCGCGACCGCTTCGCGCACCAGGAAATCGAAGCCGAGCGACGGGTTTTGCACCAGCACCGCGCGCAGCCGCGCCGCTTCGCGCGCCGGCCAGTCGCGCACCGGCCGGCCGAACATCAGAACCTCGCCCGAGGTCGGGATCACGCTGCCCGCAATGGTATGGAACAAGGTCGATTTGCCGGCGCCGTTGGCGCCGAGGATGGCGGTGACCGCGCCGGCGCGCGCGGCGATGCCGACCGCATCGACGAGGACGACGCCGTCGAAAGCGATGGTGAGGGCGCGGGTTTCGAGCATGTTCAGGCCCGGCCTTGGCGTTTGAGCAGCCAGAGGAAGAACGGCGCGCCGAGCAGCGCCGTCAGCGGGTACCCCACGAGAACGCCGCCGACGATCCCAAGACGCGAGCCGTCGACCAGATGGTAGCCGGCGAGGGAGGCCGGCAGCAGCATCGGCAGCAGCGCCAGCAGGCGCGGCGCCAGCCGCAAGGCCCGTTGTTTCACCGCCATCGAATGCAGCGAACTCCCCTTCCGCCGCAAAATGCTGTCGCGATTGGCAATGTACCAGTCGTACGACTCACACAACATCTCGATGTTGCTGAAACGTGGCCGATAAGCCAGTTCACGATGTGCCTCGCTGATGGCGAACCATAGCGGGCGTCCGGACACCAGCGCAGGGTAGGGGCCCAGCGGCGACAGACCGAGTGTGCCAACGACACGCGTCAGCCACTCGGCCGGCGCCATGGGCACGGAGACGACGCGGCTGCCCGTACCCGCGTGGGCGACCAAGCCCAGCAATGTCTCCCGCATGGTGCCGAACGTCGCGGCACCAATGTTGTAGTCGGTGCTGCCGGGCCGCTCAGCCGCGGCGAGGCAGGCATCGGCCAGGTCGTCGCCA
>CAXBRX010000352.1:0-3758 GCA_963977835.1 uncultured Derxia sp. | reverse complement strand
ATTCCGCTGCGGCGTGTGGCGCAGCCCGAAGAAATTGCGGGCGCCGTGCTTTACCTCGCGTCCCCGGCGGCGAGTTACACCACCGGGGCTGAGCTTTGCGTGGACGGCGGTTACCTCACGGCTTAGGCCGCGGGCTTGCGATAGCTGTAAAAACCTTCGCCTGTGGCCACGCCCATCTTGCCCTTGGCGATGTAGTCGTCCTTGAGCAGCTTGGCGAATTCGCGCATCTTGGGGCTGCCGGCCGACGAGATTTGGTAGGCGGTGCCCAAGCCCACGATGTCGTAGATTTCGAACGGGCCTCGGGGTGAGCCGGTCGCAATCTTCCAGGTGCGGTCGATGTCTTGCGGCTGCGCGATGCCATCGACGAGCAATTCGGCGGCGGCGGTGAGCAAAGGCACCAACAAAGAATTCAACACATAGCCGGCTTTTTCCTTGTGGATCGGAATCGGCACCATGCCGATGCGCTCGGCGAACGCGACCACGGCCTTGAACACCTCAGGGTCGGTGCCCGCATGGCCCATCACCTCGGCGATGTTGTTGCGCCAGATTTCATTGCCGAAATGCAGCGCCAGAAAACGCGCCGGGCGCCCGGTGGCATCGGCCATGGCGCTGGGCAGCAGCGTCGATGAATTGCTCGCGAAAATGGTGTGGGCCGGTGCGGCTGCACCCAGGCGCGCATAGACCTCGCGCTTGAGCGCCAATTGCTCGGGCACCGCTTCGATGACGAGGTCGGCCTGGGCCGCAGCGTTGAAATCGGTGGTCCAACTCAAGCGTGCACGTGCGGCCGCGAGCGCTTCGGGCGTCGCATCGGGCAGGTCGCGCGCATAGCGTGTGGCGAGCACGTCGATGGTCTTGCGCGCCTTGGCGATCGCCGCGTCGTCGAGGTCGTAGGCCAGTACGGTGAAGCCGCGATACGCGGTCTGAAAAGCGATTTGCGAACCGAGTACGCCGGTTCCGAGGACAGTGACGTTGGTGATGGTCATGAGGTCTGGAGTGATCGAACACGAGCGGCCGATGATAGGCAGTGCCGTGTACGCATGCCTAGTGCATGCACTCCAAACGTGGGTTCAGGCCGCAGCGACGACGGGCGTGAGTTGATCGAGTTCGGCGTCGTCGTACAAGCGCGAGCGCGTGAGAAAGCGCCGGCCGGTGCCGCATTCGAGCGAGAACATGCCGCCGTTGCCGTCGATCGCGTCGATGATGAGCTGGGTGTGCTGCCAATACTCGAATTGCGCTTGCGACATGTAGAACGGATGCCCGTCGAGCGCGCCGAGCAGGACATCGTGCGCGCCTACCTGCAACTCGCCGCGCGCATAGCACATGGGCGCGCTGCCGTCGCAACACCCGCCCGATTGATGAAACATCAACGCGCCATGCTTTGCGCTGATTTCGCGGATCAAAGCTAGCGCCGCTTCGGTCGCGATCACTCGTTCGATCATCTTCGGCTCCCAATAAAAAAAGCCCGGCATCGCGCGCGTGAGAACGATGCCGGGCAGGACCTGACGGCCCCCGAGAAAACGATCAGAAGAAGCCGAGCGGGTTCGGGTCGTAGCTGACCAGCAGATTCTTCGTTTGTTGGTAATGGTCGAGCATCATCTTGTGGGTTTCGCGGCCGATGCCCGATTGCTTGTAGCCACCGAAGGCGGCGTGCGCCGGATAGAGGTGGTAGCAATTGGTCCAGACGCGGCCCGCTTGAATCGCACGGCCGACGCGGAAGGCGCGCGCACCGTCGCGGGTCCACACGCCGGCGCCGAGGCCGTACAGCGTGTCGTTGGCGATGGCGAGCGCTTCTTCTTCGGTCTTGAAGGTCGTCACCGACACCACCGGCCCGAAGATTTCTTCTTGGAAGATGCGCATCTTGTTATGGCCGCGGAAGACGGTGGGCTCGATGTAATAACCCTTGCCGAGTTCGCCGCCGAGCGCCGCGCGCTTGCCGCCGGTGAGCAGTTGCGCGCCTTCCTTGGTGCCGATGTCGATGTACGACAGGATCTTTTCCATCTGCTCCTGGCTCGCTTGCGCGCCGATCATCGTGTTCGGGTCGAGCGGATGGCCTTGCTTGATCTTCTTCACGCGTTCGAGCACGCGCGCCATGAACTTGTCGTAGATCGATTCCTGCACCAGCACGCGCGACGGGCAGGTGCAGACCTCGCCCTGGTTCAGCGCAAACAGCGTGAAGCCTTCGAGCGCCTTGTCGAAATAGGCGTCGTCCTTGTCCATCACGTCTTCGAAGAAGATGTTGGGCGACTTGCCGCCGAGTTCGAGCGTGACCGGAATCAGGTTTTGCGCCGCGTATTGCATGATCAGGCGGCCGGTCGAGGTCTCGCCCGTGAAGGCCACCTTGGCGATGCGATTGCTCGTCGCGAGCGGCTTGCCCGCTTCGAGGCCGAAGCCGTTGACGACGTTGATCACGCCTGCGGGCAGGATGTCGGCGATCAGGTCCATCAACACCAGGATGGACGCCGGGGTTTGTTCAGCGGGCTTGATCACCACGCAGTTGCCGGCCGCGATCGCGGGCGCCATCTTCCAGGCCGCCATCAGGATCGGGAAGTTCCAGGGAATGATCTGGCCGACCACGCCCAGCGGCTCTTTGAAGTGATAGGCGTAGGTGTTGTGGTCCACCTCGGAGATCGAGCCTTCTTCGACGCGCACCGCGCCCGCGAAATAGCGGAAATGATCGATGGCGAGCGGAATGTCGGCCGCGCGCGTTTCGCGGATCGGCTTGCCGTTGTCGATCGACTCGGCCACCGCGAGCACTTCGAGGTTGGCTTCCATGCGATCGGCGATCTTGTTGAGCACATTGGCGCGCTCGGCCGGCGAGCGCTTGGCCCAGCCCGGTTGCGCAGCATGCGCAGCGTCGAGCGCCAGGTTCACATCCTTTTCATTCGAGCGCGCCACTTCGCAAAACACGCCGCCCGTGATCGGGGTGATGTTCTGGAAATACTGGCCATCGGCAGGCGCCACCCATTTGCCGCCGATGAAATTCTCATAACGCGTCTTGAACGGGTTCTTCAGACCCAGCTTGCTGATCTCCGACATATCCATGAGTGTTCTCCTCCGTATCGATAGGGCCTCGCGTCTGGCGCGAGTGAGAACACAGGGGCAAGCGGTGTGCCTGCGGGTGGGCTGCGAAAGTGCAAATGGGCGCGAAGCCGCGCCGATGCTGGGTCTGCCGGGAATAGGGGATATCGCCGCGGTGCCGCGGAGGTCGACACTGATGGGATGTGTTGCGGGCTGGGTGTGGCGGAATGGAACAGTGCTGCGCGCGGTCAATGAGGCGGGGTGTTGCGGGGCGGTACAGTGGCCGGGGATGGATGGGGCAATGCGATGGCGGTCCGCCTGTCGATTTTCCTGGAGCTGTTGCTGCTGTGTATTTATGTAGTAAATGGACGAGAAACAAAAGCTACAAGTGGGTTTCCTTGTCACGGACTTGTCATGCTGCTCCACACGTGACTATGTTACTCCGCGGTTTTGCGGTCCAGATCACATTAAGGAAGCATCTGTTTATCCGTTTAATTGAAAGGACACCCAATGAAAGTTCTCGGCTTTTCTCTTGCTATCTCACTTCTATTGACAGTAATGAGTCCAGCATCAGCCCTTACCTTCACTGGCTCCGCAACCGGATTACAAAGTTATGGATTGCACACTGGTTCATATCAAAACGGTGATTTCTACGTCCGAGCATGCTGCGGAGAACCTATGGTTGGAGACGCTCAGGAGGAGTGGACCTCGTGGGCCTATGATTTCACCGCTGACGATGG
>CAXBRX010000351.1:0-3779 GCA_963977835.1 uncultured Derxia sp. | reverse complement strand
GTCTGAGCCCCGATGACCTGGTGGTGTGCCTGATTTCCGGTGGGGGCTCTTCCTTGCTGACCCTGCCGGCTCAGGGTTTGAGTTTGACCGACAAGCAGGCCATCAACCGGCAACTGCTCGAATCAGGGGCCAACATCGTTGAAATGAATTGCGTGCGCAAGCACTTGTCGCGCATCAAGGGCGGGCGTTTGGCCCAGGCCTGTGGCCGGACCCCATTGATCACGCTGGCCATCAGCGATGTGCCTGGCGATGACGTCTCCGTCATCGCCAGTGGCCCCACGGTGCCCGACACCACCACCTGCGCGGATGCCTTGGCCTTGTTGGAGCGTCATCGCATCGAGGTCCCTGAAGCGGTGCTGGCGCGCTTGCGCCGGGGCGAATTGGAAAGCCCCAAGCCCGATGCCCAGGCTTGGCGCCATCGCCACGTCCAGATGCTGGCCACGCCGATGCAGTCCCTGCAAGCCGCGGCCGAGATGGCCCGACAGTGGGGCCTCACGGCCCATGTGCTGTCCGATGAAATCGAGGGCGAGTCCAGCGACATCGGTCGCATGCACGCCGCCTTGGCCCGTGCAGCGGCCCGAGGGCAGGGGCCCTTTCAAGCCCCGTGTGTGCTCTTGAGTGGGGGCGAGACCACCGTCACCGTGCGGCCCTTGCCCCCAGGCTGGCGACGCGGCACCGGTGGGCGTGCGGGTGAGTTTTGTTTGGGGCTGGCCATGGCCTTGCAGTCACAACCCGGTGTTTGGGCCTTGGCCGCTGACACCGATGGCATCGATGGCATGGCCGATAACGCAGGCGCTCAAGTCAGCCCGGACACCTTGTCCCGCGCGCAAGCGCTGGGCCTCACGGCTGCCGATCATCTGGTGCGCAACGATGCGCATGGTGTGCAGATCGACCTCGAAGGCGCGGCGATGGTGCTCGATGCCTTTGCGCAAGCGCTGCGCGCCGAAGCCCCGGCCGGCGCGCGCATCGATGCCGTGCAATGCGTGCCGCTCGTACCCACGGGCGCCGTCGGATTCACGATCATGGCAAGCGAAGCGGCCGACGCCACACACGCCGCCGCACTCACGGCCGCCATCGGGCCCGACCGCGCGACCTGCCCCGATTGCCTGGCCGAATTGTTCGCCCCCGCCAACCGGCGCTGGCGCTACCCGTTCATCAATTGCA
The DNA here is from genome assembly GCA_963977835.1 of uncultured Derxia sp. Taxonomy (GTDB): domain Bacteria; phylum Pseudomonadota; class Gammaproteobacteria; order Burkholderiales; family Burkholderiaceae_E; genus CAXBRX01. The sequence goes on along the minus strand of CAXBRX010000351.1, from coordinate 2,615 downwards.
CGCAATGCGGGCCGCGCTACACCATCACGCGCGCCCTGCCTTACGACCGCGCGTCCACCAGCATGGCCGGCTTTGTCTTGTGCGCCGAGTGCGCGCGCGAATACGGCGCACCGGCTGACCGGCGCTTTCATGCCGAGCCCAATGCCTGCGCCGTCTGCGGCCCGCGCCTCGCATTGCACGACGCCAACGGCGCTCAGGTGACTGTGCCCGATGTGATCGCCGAGGTGCTCGCACGCTTGCAACGTGGCGAAGTCATCGCGCTCAAAGGGCTGGGTGGTTTTCAATTGGCTTGCGATGCGCGCAATGCCGCCGCCGTGGCGCGCCTGCGCGAACGCAAACAGCGCGAAGAAAAACCTTTTGCGGTGATGGCGGCCAATGCCGCTTCGCTGGCCGAGGTGATGCGCCTCGATGCCGCGACCATCGCGGCGCTCGAAGATCCTGCGCGCCCCATCGTGCTCGCCCCCAAGACGCCCGCCTGCGATGAACAACTCGCGGGCCTCGCCCCCGGAGTCGCCTGGCTGGGCGCCATGCTGCCCGCCACGCCTTTGCATTGGCTGCTTTGGCACGAGGCCGCGGGCCGTCCCGCCGGCACTGCCTGGCTCGCCCAGGCGCAGCCGCTGTTGCTGGTGATGACGAGCGCCAATCCGCATGGCGAACCGCTGGTGCGCGACAACGCCGAAGCGCTCGAGCGCCTGGCCGGCATTGCCGATGCCTTCGTGCTGCACGACCGCGACATCGTCGTGCGCGCCGACGATTCGGTGCTGCGCGTGCTGGGCGGCGCGAACGCGCCCGACGCCGCGCCGCAATTCCTGCGCCGTGCGCGCGGCTATACGCCGCAAGCCATCGCTTTGTCGCGCGCGAGCGCGCCGGTGCTCGCCTTCGGCGGCTGGTACAAAAACACCGTGTGCTGTACGCGCGGCGCCGAGGCTTTCGTCTCGCAGCACATCGGCGATCTCGACAACGCCGCCACCTGCCACTTCCAGGACGAAAGCGTCGCGCATCTGCTGAGTCTGCTCGCGGTGCAGCCGGCCTTGATCGCCCATGATCTGCATCCCGATTTTCATTCCACGCGCGCGGCGGTGGCCTTGGCTGAGCGTCTGGGCGTGCCTGCGCTCGCCGTGCAGCACCACCATGCGCATCTGGCTGCGGTGCTGGCCGAGCATGGCGTCGATGAACCCGCGCTCGGCCTCGCGCTCGATGGCGTGGGCCTCGGCACCGACGGCAGCGCCTGGGGCGGCGAATTGCTGCGCATCGACGGCGCACGCTGCACGCGCCTCGGCCATTTGCGCGCCTTGCCTTTGCCCGGCGGCGACCGCGCCGCGCGCGAGCCTTGGCGCCTGGGTGCCGCGGTTTTGCATCTGCTCGGCCGTGCCGATGAAATCCCCACCCGTTATGCGCACGAAGCCGGCGCGGCCACGGTTGCGCAAATGCTCGCGCGCGGGCTGCAATGCCCGCTCACTTCGAGTGCCGGGCGCTGGTTCGACGCGGCGGCCGGCCTGCTCGGCACGCGCGCGCGCATGAGCTTCGAAGGCCAGGCCGCGATGGAACTCGAAGGCCTTGCGGCGCGGGTCTGGCACGATGCGCTGCGCGCGCCGCTGGCCCTCGATGCCGCGCAAGACGTGCTCGACCCTTTGCCTTTGCTCGCCGTGCTTGTTCACGCGCCCGACGCCGCGACCGGCGCGGCCTGGTTCCATGCCGGCCTGGCCGATGCGCTCGTGGCCTGGGCCGCGCGCGCCGCCGAACGCGCGGGCTTGCGTACCATCGTGGCCGGGGGCGGATGCTGGCTCAATGCCTTGCTCGCGGGCCGGGTGCGCGCGGGGCTGGCCGAACGGGGCTTGCGCTTGCTCGAAGCGCGCCGCGTGCCGCCCAATGACGGCGGCCTCGCGCTCGGGCAGGCCTGGGTCGCGCAACAACATTTGCTGCAATGAATTTTTAGGAAGGAAACCGCATCATGTGTCTCGCGATACCCGCACGCATCGTCGAATTGCGCGAAGGCGCACAAGGCATCGTCGATCTCGGCGGCGTGCGCAAGGAAGTCTCGCTCGAACTCATCGAGGACGCGACGCCTGGCGATTACGTCATCGTGCATGTCGGCTATGCGCTGTCCAAGCTCGACCCCGAAGAAGCCGCGCGCACCCTGGCCTTGTTCGCCGAGGCCGAGCAGGCCGCCGGTGGAGCCGTGCAGTGAAGTTCGTCGACGAATTCCGCGACGGCGAACTCGCGCAGACGATTGCGCGCGCGATTGCCGCTGAGGCGCGCCCCGAGCGCCGCTATTCGTTCATGGAGTTTTGCGGCGGGCATACGCATGCGATCTCGCGCTATGGCGTGACCGACCTGCTGCCCGCCAATGTGCGCATGATCCACGGCCCCGGCTGCCCGGTCTGCGTGCTCCCGATCGGCCGCGTCGACCAAGCCATCAAGCTCGCGCTCGAACGCGGCGTCACGCTCTGCACCTACGGCGATACTTTGCGCGTGCCGGCCTCCGAGAGCTTGTCGCTGCTCAAGGCCAAGGCGCGCGGCGCCGACATCCGCATGGTCTATTCGCCGGCCGATGCGCTCAAGTTTGCGCACGAGCATCCGGAACGCGAAGTCGTGTTCTTCGCCATCGGCTTCGA
>CAXBRX010000350.1:0-3787 GCA_963977835.1 uncultured Derxia sp. | reverse complement strand
AATTGCACCCAGTTGGCCGGCCATGTGCAGATCGGCGATTGGGTCACGCTCGGCGGCTTCACCGGCGTGCATCAGTTTTGCCGCATCGGTGCGCATGTGATGACGGGCGTGGCGACCAAGCTCGTGCAGGATGTGCCGCCGTTCGTGATGGCCGAGGGCAATCCGGCGGCAGCGCGCGGCCTCAACGTCGAAGGCCTGCGCCGGCGCGGCTTCACCGCCGACGACATCGCCGTGGTCAAGCGCGCCTACAAGATCCTGTATCGCGAAGGGCGCCTGCTCGAAGACGCCAAGACCGCGCTGCGCGAACTTGCGGCGAGCAGCGGGTCCGCGCATGTGCAGGCATTGGCCGATTTCGTCGCCGCCGAAGGCCGCGGCTTGATTCGCTAAGACCGCGATGGCCGAACGGCGCATCGCGATGGTGGCCGGCGAGCCGTCGGGCGATCTGCTCGCCGGGCTGTTGCTGGCCGGCATGCGTGCGCGCTTGCCGGCGTTTCACGCCTACGGCATCGGCGGCGCCCACATGCAGGCGCAAGGCTTCGACGCGCAATGGCCGATGGACAAGCTCGCGGTGCATGGCTATTGGGATGCGCTCAAGCATTACCGCGAAATCAAAGGCATCCGCGACGCGTTCGGCGACCAACTCGTCGCCACGCCGCCCGACATCTTCATCGGGACCGATGCGCCCGATTTCAATCTCGGCCTCGAGTTGCGCTTGCGCACCGCGGGCATGCGCACCGTGCATTTCGTGAGCCCATCGATCTGGGCCTGGCGCGGCAAGCGCATCGAGACCATCCGCGCTGCCGCCGATCTGGTGCTGTGCTTGTTTCCGTTCGAGCCCGCGATTTACGAACGCGCCGGCATCCCGGCCGCCTATGTCGGCCATCCGCTCGCCGATGTGATTCCGCTCGAACCAGACCCCGCAGCCGCCCGTGCGCGTCTGGGCCTGACCGAGGCCGGCCCGGTGGTGGCGGTGCTGCCGGGCAGCCGGCACGGCGAACTGGCGCGCATCGGACCGACCTTCATCGACGCGATGCAACTGATCGCCGCGCGCATGCCGCAGGTGCGCTTCGTCGTACCGATGGCCACTGCCAGCCTGCGAGCGCATTTCGACCGCCTGATGGCCGAGCGTGCGAATGCGGGGGCATTGCCCTTGACCATCACCGACGGCGATTCGCATACCGTGATCGAAAGCGCCGACACCGTGCTGGTCGCCAGTGGCACCGCGACCCTCGAGTGCGCCTTGTACAAGAAGCCGATGGTGATCGCCTACCGGGTCGCCTGGCTGTCCTACCAGATCATGCGGCACATGGCCTATCTGCCCTGGATCGGGCTGCCCAACATCCTGCTCAGTGACAGCGCCGTGCCGGAGTTCATCCAGGACCGCGCGACGCCGCAGGCGCTGGCCGAAGCGGTGCTCGCGCAATTGCATGACGATGCCGGCCGGGCGCGTCTGGCACAACGCTTCATGCGCTTGCATCAGACTTTGCGTTGCGGCACCGGTGAGCGCGCGGCCGAGGCGATCTGCGCCTTGATGGAGAAGCCCCGATGACTGCCGCCAGACGGCGCAATGCGGGCGCTGCGGCCCAGATCGATCTCGATTTCACGACCCGGGTCGAGCGCGTCTGCGGGGTCGATGAAGCCGGACGTGGTCCGCTCGCCGGGCCAGTCGTTGCGGCTGCGGTGGTGCTCGATCCTGCACATCCGATACCCGGCCTCGACGATTCGAAAAAACTCAGCGCCACCCGGCGCGATGCGCTGGCGATCGAGATACGCGCCCATGCCTTGGCTTGGGCAGTCGCCGAGGCGTCGGTCGAGGAGATCGACCGGCTCAACATCCTTGGCGCGACCATGCTCGCGATGCAGCGCGCGGTCCAGGCGATCGCGCCTGCGCCCGAGCTGGTGCTCGTCGATGGCAACCGGCTGCCGCGCTTGACGGTGCCGGCGCAGGCCATCGTTCGCGGCGATGCGCTCGTGCCGGCGATTTCGGCCGCCTCGATTCTCGCCAAGACGGCCCGCGACGCCATGCTCGACGAACTCGACCGCCGCTTTCCAGGCTACGGTTTCGCCATTCATCGCGGCTACCCAACCCCCGCGCATCTGCAGGCGCTCGCCCAGCTCGGCGCCACCAGCGAACACCGGCGCAGCTTCGGCCCGGTGCGCGCGGTGCTGGAGCAATCCTGATGCGGCGCATCGAATCGGCCGCCAATGCCACGCTCAAACAAGCGCGGGCGCTGGCCCACGATGCCCGCGCGCGCGCACGCGACGACCGCACCGTGCTCGAAGGCGAGCATTTGTGCCGGGCCTGGCTCGATCGCGGTTGGCTGCCCGAGCGCGTGCTGGTCGATGAGGACTCCCTGGGGCGTGCCGAGGTGGCGGCCTGTGTCGCGCGTCTCGAAAGCGCGCAGGTCGATGTCGCCGCGGTGCCCGCGCAGTTGCTCAAGGCGGCATGCTCGACCGATACCGTCGTGCCTTTGTTGGGCATCGTCCGGCCGCGTCCTGGCGATCCTGCGCTGTGCGCCGGGACCGACAGCCTGTTGCTCGATGGTGTGCAGGATCCGGGCAATGTCGGCACCTTGTTGCGCACGGCGGCGGCGGCGGGCGTGCGCCATGCCATCTGCGGTCCGGGCTGCGCTTCGGTGTGGTCGCCCAAGGTGCTGCGCGCGGGCATGGGTGCGCACGCCGCGCTGAATCTGATCGAGGTCGATGACCTGCCGGGCTTTGCGGCCCGGCTCGGTGTGCCCTTGGTCGGCGCCGATGCGGGTGCTGCCGAGTTCGTGCATCGGGCGGATCTGAGCGGACCGATCGCCTGGGTGTTCGGCGCGGAAGGCGCCGGTTTGTCGGCGGGCATGCGCCGCGTCTTGACGCGCACCGTCGCGATCGCGCAGACCGACGCGGTGGAATCGTTGAACGTAGCGGCGGCAGCGGCCGTCTGCTTGTTCGAAATGCGCCGTCAGCGTCTGGGTTGACGGCGCGGATTCGGTCGAGGCCGCAGCCTCAGCGGCCGGGTCGTGGCGTGGTCTTGGCGGTGGCCTGCAGATGCAGGCGCATGAGGTCTTCGAATGCCGCGGCATTGATCGCCGGGCTGAAATGAAACCCCTGGTACAGATCGCAACCGCATTCCTTGAGGAAGGCGAGCTGGCGCGCGTTCTCGACGCCTTCGGCGATCACTTGCAGGCCGATGCCGCGGCCGAGACCGATGACGGCCCGCGTGATCGCCGCATCGCCCGCATCGACGAGCAGATCGCGCACGAAGGTCTGGTCGACCTTGAGCGCATCGATGTCGAGTTGCTGCAAATGCGAGAGGCTCGAGAATCCGGTGCCGAAATCGTCGATGGCGATGCGCAGGCCCAGGCGTTTGAGCGCGGTGACCACGCGCTTGGTGGTCAGCACATCGAACAGCATCGAGGTTTCGGTGATCTCGACTTCGATCTTGCGCGCATCGCAGCCGACTTCGGCCAGGATGACCGCGACACGATCGGCCAGATCGCGCATGAGCAACTGGCGCGCCGAGAAATTGATCGACAAGGTGCGGATCGGCAGGCCGCGCGCTTCCCAGTCTTTCAATTGCGTGCAGGCGCGGCGGAAGACCCAGGTGCCGAGGTCGAAGATGAGGCCGGTTTCTTCGGCCACGCGGATGAATTTCTTGGGCGGGATCTCGCCGAGGTCCGGATGGAACCAGCGCAGCAAGGCCTCGGCGCCTTCGATCGCGCCGTCGCGCAATGAAACGCGCGGCTGATAAAACAAGGCCAGTTGGTCGCTTGCGATGGCTTGCCGCAACGCGTACTCG
>CAXBRX010000349.1:0-3800 GCA_963977835.1 uncultured Derxia sp. | reverse complement strand
CCCGAGTAGGCGGCGATGTATTGCATCGCGGCCGATTCCGAGGCGGTAGCCGCAACGACGATCGTGTATTCGAGCGCGCCGGTTTCTTCGAGCTTGCGCACCACGTTGGCCACGGTCGAAGCCTTCTGGCCGATCGCGACGTACACGCAGAAGATGCCCTTGCCCTTCTGGTTGATGATGGTGTCGATCGCGACCGCGGTCTTGCCGGTCTGACGGTCGCCGATGATCAGCTCGCGCTGGCCACGGCCGATCGGCACCATGGAGTCGATGGCCTTCAGACCGGTCTGCACCGGCTGGTCGACCGACTTACGCGCGATGACGCCCGGGGCGACCTTTTCGATGACGTCGGTGAGCTTGGCGTTGATCGGGCCCTTGCCGTCGATCGGCTGACCCAGCGAGTTCACGACGCGGCCGAGCAGTTCCGGACCGATCGGCACTTCGAGAATGCGACCGGTGGTCTTGACCGTGTCGCCTTCCTTGATGTGTTCGTATTCACCGAGGACCACCGCGCCGACCGAGTCACGCTCGAGGTTGAGCGCGAGGCCGAAGGTGTTGCCCGGGAACTCGAGCATTTCGCCTTGCATGACGTCCGACAGACCGTGCACGCGGCAAATGCCGTCGGTCACGGAGACCACGGTGCCCTGATTGCGGATCTCGGCGGACACGCCAAGCGCCTGGATGCGGCTCTTGATCAGTTCGCTGATTTCGGAAGGATTGAGTTGCATTTGACTCTCCGTATTTGTATCCCTGGGGCGTCGTTGGCGCTGTCGGTCTTAAGCCGTCAATGCGACGCGCATCTGTTCGAGCCGCGTGCGGACCGTGCTGTCGAGGACTTCGTCGCCGACCGTGACGCGCACGCCACCGATCAACGAGCTGTCGACGGCCACCTTGGCGCGCAGCTTGATGCCGAATTTCTTTTCCAGCGCGCCGATCAGTTCGGCGACCTGGGCGTCGGGCATCGGGAAGGCGCTCACGATGTCGGCGTCGGCCACGCCTTCACGCGCGTTCTTGAGTTCGCGGAACTGGCGCGCGATTTCCGGCAACAAGGCCAGGCGGCTGTTCTCGATCAAGGTACGCACGAAGTTCTGGCCTTCGGTGGGCAATTGCGACTGGAGCACGCCGGTGACCAGGCCATAGATCTGGTCGTCGGTGAGCTTGGGGTCGGCGATCGCCGCGCGCACTTGTTCGTTGCCGCCCAACACGCCGAGTTCCGTCACGACTTCGCTCCAGCGCGCGAGATCGCCATTGCGGGCGACCTCGAACAGCGCTTCTGCGTACGGACGGGCGACGGTCGAAAGTTCAGCCATGATCGATCTCCTAGCGACGACGGGCGATCACAACTGCGCCTTGAGCTGCGCGAGCAGGTCGCCGTGGGCCTGAGCATTGACCTCTTTCTTGAGGATCTGCTCGGCACCTGCGACGGCCAGCGCGGCCACTTGGTCACGCAACTGCGTCTTGACGCGTTGCGCTTCCTGATCGATTTCGGCCTTCGCCGCGGCGAACAGACGCTCGCCTTCGGCCTTGGCTTGCGCCTTGGCTTCTTCGATCAGCGCTTGGGCGCGCTTTTCGGTTTGCGCCACGATCTCGGCAGCGCGCGTGCGCGCGTCGGCTTCGAGCTTGGCGATCTTGGCTTCGGCGTCCTTGAGGCTTTGATTGCCCTTGTCGGCGGCCGACAGGCCATCGGCAATCTTGGCACGACGCTCATCCAAGGCCTTGATCAACGGCGGCCAGACGAACTTCATGGTGAAGATCGCCAGGGCGAAGAAGACGAGGCACTGAATGATGAAGGTGGAATTGAGATTCACGGTATTCCTCGCGGCATGTCGGGAACTGCTGACGTCGAATCGACGGCACAGCCCCCGCGGACCAAACCCATGAGCAGGCGCGACGTTGCCGCCGCACCGCTACACGAACGATCTCCGATGCTTAGCCGGCGAACGGGTTGGCGAACGCGAACATCATCGCGATACCGACACCGATCAGGAACGCCGCGTCGATCAGGCCCGCGAGCAGGAACATCTTGGTCTGCAGCGTGTTCATCAGCTCAGGCTGGCGCGCAGCAGCTTCGATGTACTTGCCACCCATCAGGCCGATACCGATACAGGCACCGATGGCGCCCAGACCGATGATCAGACCGCAGGCGAGGGCAACGAGAGCAACGTTCGTCATGATGACTCCTTGTTGAAAAGCACGAGATTGAAGATTGCGAAACTAAAAGAGCTTGAATAACTAAAACCGAATGATCAGTGGCCTTCGTGAGCCTGACCGATGTACACCAGGGTCAGCATCATGAAGATGAATCCCTGGAGGATGACGATCAGGATGTGGAAGATCGCCCACGCAAGGCCAGCCAGGAAATGCAGCCCCCACAGTGCGGGGATGCTGGTGGCGCCCATCAGCGCGATCAGCATGAAAATCAGCTCGCCAGCGTACATGTTGCCGAACAACCGCATGCCGAGCGAAATGCTCTTGGCCGCGTACTCGATCAGGTTCAGCAGGAAATTGAACGGGTAGAGCATGACCTTGTCGCCGAACGGGGCGGTGAACAATTCATGCACGAAGCCGCCGCCGCCCTTGATCTTGATGCCGTAGAACAGCATCAGCAGCAGCACGCCGAAGGACATGCCGAGCGTGCCGTTGAGGTCAGCGGTCGGGACGATGCGGTGGTAATGAATGTAATGATCGAGGCCAAGCCAGGCAATGACATGACTCGGCAGATCGACCGGCAGGAAGTCGAGCGAATTCATCAGCACGACCCAGACGAAGACTGTGAGTGCGAGCGGCGCGATGAAGGTGCGGTCGCCATGGACGATGGACTTGGATTGTTCCTCGACCATCTCGACCATCATTTCGATGAAGGCCTGGAAGCGCCCCGGCACGCCCGAGGTGGCGCTGCGCGCCGCCTTGAACAGGATCGCCAGGGTGACGAGACCCATGGTGATCGACCAGAACAGGGTGTCGAGATTCACCACGGACATGTCGACGATGAAGCCTTGCTTGTGCGTCGACAGATGCGTCAGGTGGTGAACGATATATTCGGAGGCGTTTTCGGCAGCCATGTCGTGCGATTACTTCCTGATGAGCAAAACCACAAAGTAACTTTTAAGTGCCACGATCGCCCCGACGACAAATGCCAGCCAGGACAGCTCGCGGTACCACCAAGCCGATCCGAATAACAGCAGCACGGTGGAAGCAACCTTGACGAGCTCGCCCGTGAAAAAAGTAACGGGCGTCGCTCCGCCAGGCCGCGTCGCCGCGAGCGCGAGGCGCAAGGCAAACAAAGCATTCGGAAGGGTGCAGCTCAAACCGCCCAAAGCTGCGGACACGGCCGCAGCCATGCCACCGATCGCCCCAGCGAGCGCAGCCACAAGCACTGTCGCGGCCACCTGCCACCGAACGATCCTAAAAGGCACTCCCCACTCCTGCTCGCGCCGCCTGCCACGCTCATCGCGTGGGGTCAGCTTGCCCCGGCTCGCTGCTCTGCGACCCGCCCCCGAAGGTTCGATGCCGCGGCGCAACGTACGGTGTATTGCGAAACTTGTCGATTGTAAGGGTTTGACCGGAGCAGCGTCAAACGGGTTTGATGAATTTCCTTGGAAACCGCGTCCGCGTGTGCCCGCGCGCACGAAGACGCGCGCATTCGGGCTTGTCGCGACGCAACAGCCATCTGCACGTGCTAGACCTGCCGCGCCGGAAATCCTTCCGAAGTCAGATGCGTGACGACTTCATGAATGTGCTGCGGACTGCGCGTGCGCACGACGAACTCGACTTCCACGGATTGCACCGGCAAGGCCGAGAAG
>CAXBRX010000348.1:0-3802 GCA_963977835.1 uncultured Derxia sp. | reverse complement strand
GCGATCGCGCCGCCCACGGTCACGAATTGCGTGCCCGGCGTGACGGCGAGGAACCAGCCCTGCGGCAGGGTCACGGCAGTGAGTTCGCTGAGCAGTACGCCGGCTTCGCAATGCACGACGCCAGTGGCCGGGTCGAAAGCGATGAAGCGGTCGAGCCCGCGCGTGCGCCACAAACGGCCGTCTGGGTTCAGGCAGACATCGCCATAGCTGCGGCCATTGCCATAGGCCAGGCCCGGCGGGCCGGGGCGCCGCAGGCGTTCGGCCACCCGGGTGCGGTCCGCGAGGTCGAGCGCGATGCACGGCGAGCGTTCGAGCCGGCCCCAGGATTCGGCCATGGCGGTGCCGGCGTTCATTTCGCGGCCACCATGGCGACGACGAACAAGGCCCCCGCAACCAGGCTTGCGCGGTCGCGCACCGCGAAGACCACCGGGTCGTCATGCATCTGCCCGCGCGAGGCGCGCAACCAGACCCAGGAGATCCAGAACAACAGCACCGGCAGCGTGAACCACAGGCGGTCCGGATGGCTGTACAGCTTGAGCACCACATCGCTGTTCAGGTAGAGCGCGAGCACCAGGGCCGACGCGAATCCGGCCGACACGCCGAAGGATTGCAGCAATTGCCGGTCGTCCGCGACATAGGCGCGGCCTTTGGCGCCGGTCTTGCCGCTGGCGACCATGAGCACCAGCTCGGCATAGCGTTTGACGAAGGCGAGCGACAGAAACAGGAACAGCGAGAACGCGAGCAGCCAGAACGAGACCGGCTGCACGATGGCGGCGCCGCCCGCGACGATGCGCAAGGTGTACAAGCCGGCGAGCGCAAGGCAATCGATGAGCGCGACCGATTTCATCACGAAGGTGTAGCTCTTGGTGAGCACCACATAAGCGCCCAGCCAGAGCACGAAGCCCAGGCTCACTTGGGTGGCCAGCGCGAAGGCCAGCACGAACAAGACGCCGCCGACGACGAGTCCGGCCGGGATCGACAAGGCGCCGCTTGCGAAAGCGCGCAAGCGTTTGCGCGGATGCTGGCGATCGCTTTCGAGGTCGAACAGATCGTTGATGACATAGACCGCCGAGGCGCACAGCCCGAACGCAAAGAAGGCCGTCAGTACCGCGAGCCAGGCATGGGCGTCGTACCAGCGGTGCGCGCCGAGCAAGGGCAGAAAGAGCAGCACATTCTTGAGCCATTGATGCAGGCGCAGGCCTTTGAGCCAAGCACGCGCTCCGGCGCTTTCGGGCGGGAAACTGCGCTCGACCGTGGTTTGCGCCGCTGCCGCGGCTTGCAGGCTCGCGCCGCCCACCACGATGGCATGGCGTGCGCTGCGCCAGACCGCCAGATCGGCACGTGCATTGCCGACATAGTCGTAGCCGCGCGCGCCGTAGCGTTCCACCAGCGCGCTTTCCTTGCGATGCGACGACAGATTGGTCGCACCGTCGCTCGCGATGACTTCGTCGAACAATTGCAGATGATCGGCGACCGCACGCGCGTAACGCTGATCGGAGGCGGTGCACAGCACGAGCTTGCGCCCTTGGGCGCGTTGTTCGCGCAACCAGGTCAGCAGGTCTTCGCGGTAGGGCAGCAAGGCAGGGTCGGGCGCGACGCGCTCGGCGATGCGCGACTTCATCGCGGCCTTGCCTTGCGCCAGCCAGCCCGGCAAGGCCAGCAGCGCCAGCGGATGCTGTTTGGCGAGCAGCAGCGTCGACTCGTGCAGCAAGTCGGTGCGGATCAAGGAACCGTCGAGATCGACGCAAAGGACGGGTTGGTCGGCCATTAGACGCGTTTTCGGATGAACATCAGATTCAAGATACCCAGGAGGATACCGAACCAGAGCGTGACGGTTCGGATGGCGACAGCGGCCGCGGTCGCTTCGAGCGGCGCGACGCCGCGCGCCACCAGCATCGCGATCATGGTGACTTCCATGGCGCCGAGCCCGCCCGGAATCATGGAGGCTGCGCCCACGAGCGTTGCGATCACGAAGATGTACACCGCGGTCATCAAGTCGATGCCCGGCCACAAAACCTGCACATAGAGCCCGAACACCAGGCTTTGCGCACCGTAGGCCGCGATCGCCACCAAGACATAGCCCGGCACGTAAGCTTCGCGCCAAGCCGCCAGGTATTGCGTCCGCCCGGTTTCCGCCAAGGCGAAGGCACGCTGCCAGCGCGGATGCGGATGCCGCGTATGCAAGCGCGCGACCAGGCGCGGATGGTTCACCAGCCAGCGCAAGCCGAAGCCGGCCGCGGCCATGCTGGCGGCGCCGGCGGCCCAGCGCAAGTCAAGACCAGCGATGGCGGCGAGCGCGAGCACGCCGACCAGATCACTCAGGCGATCGATAAAAAATGCGGCCAGACTCGATCCGGCCGGCACGCCGAAGCGCATCAGCAACAGGGTGCGGATGGTCTCGCCGACCTTGCCTGGTGTTGCCGTCAACGCAAGGCCGCCGACATAGATGGGCAGGCTCGCGCGCACGGGCACCGGGGCTTGCATCGCGTGCAGCAACCATTGCCAGCGCGCAAAACGCAGGCCGTAGCCCAAGGTCGAGGCGGCGAGGCCGAGCACGAAGGCCATGAAGCCGATGCGCACGAACGATTGCCAGAGATCGCGCCAGCCGACCCACAAGCCCAGACCGAGGTAAAGCAGCGCGCCGATCAGCGCGCTCCAGGTGATGGTGCGGATCAGCGTGTCGAGGCGGCGGGCGGTGCCGGTATCGGCGGCTGGGTTCATCGGAAGGTGGCGCGCTTATGCAGCACATAGCTTGTGAATACCGGCACGACGACGCCGACCGCATGGGCGACCGCCTCGATTTGCCAGGTCCAGCCCATGAGGGGCAACAGCCAACGCGACAACACCAGGCTGACGATGAGTGTTTGCACCACGGCGAGCAGGTTGACCAGCACGAACTTCACGACCTGCGGAATCAGTGCGCGCCCGTGGGCGTTGAAGACGAAACGCCGCATCAGCAAAAACGCGGTGACCATGCCCACGCCATAGGCCAGCACGATGGCCACCGGATAGCTGAACCACAGACTGAAGACGAAACGCGAACCGTAATTGGCCGCCGCGGCGATGCCGCCGGCCAGGACGAACAGCACCGGCTGCCGCAAGCCTTGCGCCACGTTCAGGCTCCGTGTTGCGCCAGGCGCGCGAGTTCGGCGCCGATGCGCACGCTCTCGGAAATCGAACGGTCTTCGGGATAGCAATGCGAGGTGTCGGCGAGCAACAGGCCGGCGACCTTGCTTTGCATCGCGGGCAGCGCGTCGAAGAAGCCCGGCGCGCAGACCGTCTGCGCGAATTCATAGCGTGAAGCGGTGGTCGCGATCACGTCGTCGGCGCTGAAATCGGGGCGAATCTGTTTGAGGTAGGCGATGGTTTCGTCGATGAAGACCTGGCCGTCACGCGCGTACTTCGGGTGCGTTTGCGGCATGTAATAAGGCGCGTACAGGATGTGCGGGTCGCCTTGCTCATGCATCGGATTGAGGTTCGAGTATTCGATGAGGCCGGGGATTTCGATGCCCGGCGAATTGATGTTGAGCCAGAAATTGTGCGTGAACGGGCGCTTGAGCTTGAGCAGCACGCAGACCACACCGACATTGCGGATCGCGGCGATCTTGGCGCGTTCGTCGGCCGGCAGACCCGGCGCGATGCGGGTCAGGTAAGGCAAGGGAATGGTCGAGATCACGCGGTCGAAGCGCTCGACATTGCCGTCGACGCGCACGCCTTCGATGGCCGCGCCGGCCGGCCCTTGGCCGATGACGACTTCCTGCACCGTGCTGTTCAGGGCGATGCTGCCGCCGAGCGCTTCGAT
>CAXBRX010000347.1:0-3813 GCA_963977835.1 uncultured Derxia sp. | reverse complement strand
AGCGCTTTCCCGGCACCGTGGTGGCCATCACCCATGACCGCTATTTCCTGGACAATGTCACCAGCTGGATTCTGGAATTGGATCGCGGCAAGGGCATCCCGCATGAAGGCAATTACTCTTCCTTCCTCGAAGTTCAGGAAAGGCGCCTGAAGCAGGAATCCAACGAGGAAGCGGCCAACCAGCGCACCATCGCTCGCGAACGTGAATGGATCAAACAATCGCCCAAGGCGCGCCAGGCCAAATCCAAGGCGCGCTACGAACGCTACGAGGAACTGCTCAAGAAGGCGCTCCGCGAGGGGACCCTCAAGGGTCTGTTCACTCCCGTGGTGTGCGGTTCCAGCAAGAACTTCCACGGCGTGCAGCAGTTGCTCGACCATGTGATCGACCTGCTTCCCGCCCCCATCGACCGCCCCCCCGTCGAGGGCCTGGTTCCCAAGAGCAAGGAGAAGGAAAAAGTCCTCCGCAAGCCGGACCCCAAGGACCATTTCTCGGGCCTGGCCTTCAAGACCGTGGCCGAACCCACCGGCGACCTTGTTTATGTCCGCGTCTATTCCGGCGAACTCCATCCCGGCGACACGGTGCTGAACACCAGCAACGGCCGGCAGGAGCGCATCGGCCGCATGTACCGCATGATGGGCAACAAGCGCGAGGAACTGGAGGTCGCAGGCCCCGGAACCATCATCGCCGTGGTCGGTCTCAAGACCACCTACACGGGCAACACGCTTTGCTCCACCGACGCCCCCGTCGCCCTTGAGTCGATCAACTTCCCCAAGCCGGTGATCAGCGTCGCCCTGGTTCCCGACAAGACCAACGACGAGTCCAAGCTGGGCGACGCCCTTGGTCGCCTGCTGCGCGACGACCCGACGCTCAAGGCCCGCGTCACCGCGCTCATGAGCCGCTGCGGCTTCCGCGCCAAGGGCCTGTTCGTGATGGACGGCAGCCGCCGCTCGGCGCATGGCAATGCCTACTTCACGGGCTTTGGCGCGGCCAAGCGCATCGTCTTTTTCGACACGCTCATCACCCGCCTGGCCGAAGGCGAGGTCGAGGCCGTGCTCGCGCACGAACTCGGGCATTTCAAGCGCCGCCACATCTGGAAGCGCATGGGCTGGATGTTTGCCATGTCGCTCGGGTTTTTTGCGTTGCTCGGTTGGCTTGCGACCCAACCCTGGTTCTACTTCGGCTTGGGCGCTACGCCCTCGCTCGTGGGCAGCAACGACGGCCTCGCGCTCGTGCTGTTCATGCTCGCGCTGCCGGTGTTCACCTTCTTGTTCGCGCCCATCGGCTCGTGGGCGTCGCGCAAGCATGAATTCGAGGCCGATGCCTATGCGGCCGAACAGACCAGCGCCACCGATCTGGTCGCGGCCTTGGTGAAGCTTTACCAAGACAACGCCGCCACGCTGACGCCCGACCC
The DNA here is from genome assembly GCA_963977835.1 of uncultured Derxia sp. Taxonomy (GTDB): domain Bacteria; phylum Pseudomonadota; class Gammaproteobacteria; order Burkholderiales; family Burkholderiaceae_E; genus CAXBRX01. Next base: position 2,402 of record CAXBRX010000347.1, on the reverse strand, counting down.
GATGTATTCGGCGTTTTACGATTCCCACCCCAACGCGGCCACGCGCGTCGCGCATTTGGCCCAGGCCGGCGCTTGAATGACGATGGCGCCCAAGCGATGAAAGCGGCCGAGCGATGAAGCCGCGCGCGCCGCGCCGCGACACCGAAGTGCTCGACGCCGAGGTGCTCGCCACCTTCGGCCGCCATTTGCGCGTGCGCACCGACGACGGCCGCGATTGGCAGGCCGTGACGCGCGGGCGCAAGGCCGATGTGGCCTGCGGTGACCGCGTCGTGGTGCGTGTGCAATCGGCCGACCAATGCGTCATTGAATCGGTGCATGCGCGGCGCAACCTGGTGTTCCGCTCCGACCAATACCGGCAAAAACTCATCGCGGCCAACATCGACCAGATCGTGATCGTGCTCGCGACCGAGCCCAGTTATTCCGACGATCTGCTGTCGCGCGCGCTGGTCGCGGCTGAGGTGGACGATGTGCCCGCGCTCATCGTGCTCAACAAAACCGAGCTGCCGTCGGTGGCATCGGCGCGCGCGCGTGTGACGCCCTATGCCGCGCTCGGCTACCGGGTGCTCGAAACCTCGTTCAAGACCGCGCCCGAGGCGGCGCTCGCGCAATTGCTGCCGCAACTCGCCGACAAAACCAGCGTGGTGCTCGGCCAATCGGGCATGGGCAAATCCACGCTCGTCAATTTGCTGGTGCCGGGCGCGGCGGTGGCCACGCGCGAGATTTCCGACAAGCTCGATTCGGGCAAGCACACCACCACCTCGGCGCAAATCTATGCGGGCGAGGGCTTTCGCCTCGTCGATTCGCCGGGTTTCCAGGAATTTGGCCTTGCGCACCTCGATGTGCGCACGCTCGAAAACGCCTTCATCGAATTCCGCCCGCATCTGGGCGGCTGCAAGTTTTACAACTGCCAGCACTTGGACGAGCCCGGCTGCGCGATTTCCGCCGCTGTCGCCAGTGGGGCCATCGGCGCCGCGCGTTACACGCTTTACCGCCAATTGCATAGCGAACTCAAGCAGCATCTGCCCGATTACGCCTGAAGCGCTGGCAAGTCGCCCGCTCAGGGTAGAATCGCTCTTGGTGGGCCCCCTCGCATCGGGACGCTGCGAATCTGGTCAGGTCGGGAACGAAGCAGCCATAGCAGTCAAGCTCGAGTGCCGAGGACAAGGCTCACCTCTTCCATTTTCAGGACGCCGTTTTCCATCGCATGAGCTATCTCGTCCTTGCCCGCAAATACCGGCCGCGCGACTTCACGCAGCTCGTCGGGCAGGAGCACGTCGTGCGTGCGCTCACGCACGCGCTCACCGAGCAACGGCTGCACCACGCTTATCTGTTCACCGGCACCCGCGGCGTCGGCAAGACCACGCTCTCGCGCATCCTCGCCAAATCGCTCAATTGCGTGGGCGCGGACGGGCAGGGCGGCATCACCGCCACGCCGTGCGGCGTGTGCGAGGCTTGCACCGCGATCGATGCCGGCCGGTTTGTCGATTACGTCGAGATGGACGCGGCCTCGAACCGCGGCGTTGATGAAATGACCGCGCTGCTCGAACGCGCGGCCTACGCGCCCTCGGCCGCGCGCTTCAAGGTCTACATGATCGACGAAGTGCACATGCTCTCGAACCACGCCTTCAATGCGATGTTGAAGACGCTCGAAGAGCCGCCGCCTTACCTCAAGTTCATCCTCGCGACGACCGACCCGCAAAAGGTGCCCGTCACGGTGCTGTCGCGCTGCTTGCAATTCAACCTCAAGCAGATGCCGCCCGGGCACATCGTCGACCACCTGGGCCGTGTGCTGAACGACGAAGGCGTGCAGCATGAAGCCAATGCGCTGCGCCTGCTCGCGCAAGCCGCGCACGGCTCGATGCGCGATGCGCTCTCGCTGACCGACCAGGCCATTGCCTATGCCGCCGGCCCCGTGACCGAAGAAGCGGTGCGCGGCATGCTGGGCGCCGTCGACACGACCCACCTGGTGCAGATTTGCGAAGCCTTGCTCGCCGAAGACGGCAAGGCCTTGTTTGCCGTGGCCGATGCGATGGCCGCGCGCTCCTTGAGTTTTTACACCGCGCTGCAAGAACTCGCGCTGATGTTCCAGCGCATGGGCCTCGCGCAGCGCGTGCCCGAATCCTTGCCCGACGACTTGCCCGAAGCGGCCGACATCCGCCGCCTCGCCACGCAATTCGACCCGCAGGAAGTGCAATTGCATTACCAGATCGCCATTACCGGCCGCAACGATCTGCCGATGGCGCCCGATGAATACGCGGGCTTCACCATGACGCTGCTGCGCATGCTGGCTTTCGCGCCGGTCGGCAGCGGCGGTCAGGTGGCATCCGCGCAGCCGTCGCGCCCTGCGCCTGCGGCGGTCGTCTCATCGGGCACGGCAGGATCCGAGCCAGCTGTGGTGGCCG
>CAXBRX010000346.1:0-3824 GCA_963977835.1 uncultured Derxia sp. | reverse complement strand
CTCGAACAGGCCGCGAGTTTCGACACCCTGGAAGCCGCGCTTGCCGATGTCAGCCTGGCGATTGGTTTGTCGGCGCGTACGCGCGAATTTGCGCCACCCTTGATCGACGTGGCCCAGGCCGGGGTGCTGGCGCACGAGGAAGTCGCCAGCGCTGGCGCGGCGGCGCGGGTGGCCTTCGTCTTCGGTACCGAGCGCATCGGCCTGACCATCGAACAGGCGCAGCGTTGCCACCGCCTGGCGCAAATCGATGCCGAACCCGCCTATTCGTCCTTGAACCTCGCGCAGGCGGTGCAGATCGTCGCCTACGAATTGCGCCGGGCGCTCGGGCGCACCGGCACCATCGCGCTGGATGCCGAGCATCCCGATTACGCGACCCATGCCGAGATCGAGCAATTCTTCGCGCATTTCCGCGAGGCCTGTGTCGCCGTCGAATTCATCGACCCCGATCATCCGAAAAAATTGTTCGAGCGCATGCGCCGCTTGTTTGCGCGCACCCGGCTCGAGCGCGAAGAAGTCCAGTTGTTGCGCGGGCTGTGCAAGCAGATGATTCTCAAAGGACGCGCGGCGGGGCCGATGAAGCCGCGTGCAGATTCGCCGTCGGCGCCAGATCCCGCGCCATGAAGAGCTGGGCTGGCGCGACGCATTCGCGTCTATCGCGGCCGCGCACTTGGCGGTTACCATCGGCAGCCTACATCCTGATGCGCAGGCAGGTTGGTGTTCCTGCGTTCCCTCTCGCGGGTTGAGACCCATGTTCCAACGTATCCGAGAAGACTTGTCCTGCATCCTCGAGCGCGATCCTGCAGCGCGCAGCACTTTCGAGGTGCTGACTTGTTATCCGGGCCTGCACGCCTTGTGGATGCATCGGATGGCGCATTGGTGCTGGAACCATGGCCTGCGCTGGCTGGGGCGGTTCATCTCGCATTGGGCGCGCGTCTTCACCGCGATCGAGATTCATCCGGGCGCGACGCTCGGGCGACGCGTCTTCATCGATCATGGCGCTGGCGTGGTGATCGGCGAAACCGCCGAAGTCGGTGACGATTGCACGATCTACCAAGGCGTCACGCTCGGCGGCACGTCCTTGTTTCGTGGCGCCAAACGGCATCCGACGCTGGGCTGCGGCGTAGTCGTGGGCGCAGGGGCCAAGGTGCTCGGCGGTTTCACCGTCGGCGACCGGGCCAAGATCGGATCGAACGCGGTGGTGACCAAGCCCGTGCCCGCCGATGCAACGGCGACCGGCATCCCGGCGCGCATCATCGAACCCAACGCGAGCGACAGGAGCGCGCCCGCGGCGGCAGCCAATTTCGCGGCCTATGGCGTGGTGCCGACGGCGGACGATCCGTTGTCGATCGCCTTGCATCGGCTGATCAACGAAACCGGCGAACAGGCGCGGCTCATCGAAGCGCTGGTCGCAGCGCTGAAGGCCCATGGCATTTCGATCGAATGCCCGCCGGACGCGCATGAAAAATTCGATCCGAACACATTGAACAGGTTGGTCGATTGAGCGCAGATCTGGTTTTGCTCGACGCCTTCGAGGCGCGGGTGCTTGCGGTGCTGGTCGAAAAAGAAGCCATCACGCCCGATGTTTATCCGATGTCGCTGAACAGTCTGGTCGCGGGCTGCAATCAGCTCACGAGCCGCGATCCGGTGATGCAACTTTCAAACGGTGCCGTGGAAGCGGCGCTCGCGACCTTGGCCGAGAAGAAGCTCGTGCATACCGTGCATCAGGCCGGCGCGCGCGTGCCCAAGTACGAGCATCGCTTGCGCGTCGTGCATGCGATCGAGCGTCCGCATGCGGTGCTGCTCGCGCTTTTGATGCTGCGCGGACCGCAGACCGTGGGCGAATTGCGTCAGCGCAGCGAGCGCATGTATGCGTTCGCGAGTGTCGACGAAATCGACCGGACCTTGCAGTTCATGGCCGACAAGTTTCCGCCGCTGGTGGCGCGTCTGCCGCGCGCACCGGGCACCAAGGAGCCGCGTTTCGCTCACCTTTTGTGCGGAGAAGACGTGCTCGCGCAAAGTGCCGCCGCGTCGGCGTTCGCGCCCGGTGCGGATATCGAGGTGGCAGGGGCCGCCAAACTCACCGAACGCATCGCCTGGCTCGAGGCCGAAATCGCGGCGCTCAAGGAAGAACTGGCTGCGTTCAAGCAGCGCTTCGAATAGCAGATCTCGGTTGTTCAGCGCGCTGCCCGCTCGGGGCTGGGTGCGCGTTCAGGCGTCGAAGGCTTGCACGCCTTTGGCGTCGATGAACACGCCGCCGCCGCGCTGCGGGCCGTCATCGAATTCCCAATCGGGCAGGACCCAGCGTGTGCCGCGCGGTGTGTGATGCATGCCGGGCCGATGTGTATGGCCATGCACGATCTGATCGACACCATGGCTCGCGAACCACGCGTCGACCGCTTGCGGGTTCACATCCATGATGGCCTGCGGCGCGCGTGCCTTGCGGTCTTCGCTGCGCGCGCGCAGGTCGGCGATGATGGCGTGGCGTTGCGCGAGCGGCTGGGCGAGGAATTGCGATTGCCAGTGCGGGTCGCGCACCTGGGTGCGAAAGCGCTGGTAGTCCACGTCGTCGGTGCACAAGGCGTCGCCATGTGTGATGAGAATGCGCTGCGCACCGAGCGTGACGAGGCAAGGATCGGCCAGCAGGCGCAGGCGCGCCGCGCGGGCGAAGCTTGCGCCCGCGAGGAAATCGCGGTTGCCGTGCATGAAGGTGATCAAGAGCCCCGCATCGGCGGCGGCGCGCAAGGTCGACACCACCGGGGCGATCGCTGGCGCGTCGAGATCATCGTCGCCGGCCCAGTACTCGAACAGATCGCCGAGGATGATCAAGGCATCGCATTCGCGCACCGCGCGCTCGACGCAAGCGCGAAACCGCGCCAAGGTGAGCGGGCGGTCTTGCCACAGGTGCAGGTCGGAGATCACGCAAGCGCGCTGGTGCGCGTCGAGCGTGATCGCCGTCGGCAGTTCCGCGAGGGCCGTGGTGCTCAAGATCAGGCAGTCACTTCGGCGCGTTCGATGATCACGTCTTCAGCCGGGACGTTTTCATGGAAGCCACGCGTGCCGGTCTTCACGCCCTTGATCTTGTCGACCACGTCGGTGCCCGCGGTGACCTTGCCGAAGACGCAATAGCCCCAGCCTTGCGGCGTCGGCGATTTGAAGTTCAGGAAGTCGTTGTTCGAGACATTGATGAAGAACTGCGCGCTGGCCGAATGCGGATCGCTGGTGCGCGCCATGGCCACGGTGTACTTGTCGTTCTTGAGGCCGTTGTTGGCTTCGTTTTCGACCGGCGCGCGGGTCGGCTTTTGTTGCATGCCGGCCGCGAAGCCGCCGCCCTGGACCATGAAGCCATCGATGACGCGATGGAAGATCGTGCCGTCGTAATGGCCGCTCTTGGCGTATTCGATGAAATTGGCGGCGGTCTTGGGCGCCTTCTCGGTGTCGAGTTCGATGGTGATGGCACCGAAGTTGGTATGCAGGATGACCATGGTTGTCCTTTTGGATGGTTATGGAAGCAGGGTGGCGCGTTCGATCACGATCGATTGCACGGGCACGTTTTCATGGGGTCCGACCGTCGAGGTGCGTACCGCCTTGATCTTTTCGACGACCTCCATGCCCGCCACCACTTTGCCGAAGACTGCGTATCCATTGCCGTCGGGATGTGGGTAGTCGAGTCGGCTGCTGTTGTCGACGACATTGATGAAGAACTGCGCGGTGGCGGAGTCGGGGATGTTGGTGCGCGCCATTGCGATGGTGCCGACGGTGTTCGACAGCCCGTTCTTCGATTCGAGCTTGATCGGCGCTCCGGTGGCCTTTTCATGCATGGCTGC
>CAXBRX010000345.1:0-3825 GCA_963977835.1 uncultured Derxia sp. | reverse complement strand
ATCTGGTCGCAAGCTACGCGCGCAGCTACAACCCGACCACCGCGAGCCTCGACCGCATGACCTCGACCCAGGCCGGCATCCAGGTCAGCGTGCCTTTGTTCGCGGGCTTCGCGGTGCAATCGCGCGTCACGCAAACCGTGGCCCTCGAAGACCAGGCCAAGCAGAACCTCGAAGCCGCCAAGCGCACCGCGGCTCAAGGCGCGCGCGCCGCGTATCTGGGCGTGACCAACGGCCTGGCCCAGGTCAAGGCACTCGAAGCGGCCGAACGTTCGAGCCAGACCGCACTCGAAGCCAATCAGCTCGGCTACAAGGTCGGCGTGCGCGTGAACATCGACGTGCTCAACTCGCAGCAACAGCTCTATCAAACCCGGCGCGATCTGTCGAAGGCGCGCTACGACACCTTGCTCGGCGCACTCAAGTTGAAGTCGGCCGCCGGCCGCCTGGCCGAAGCGGACATCGAGCAAGTCGATACGCTGTTCTCGAAGTAAGCCGCAGCAGCAAGCCGCGCCGTCACGGGCGCGGCGTTTCGAGCCCCGCCCGCAAGGGCGCCAGCGCTTCCATCGTGCGCTGGGTCGCACCGCGATGGGCTTGCGAAAACACGAGCGCCGATTGCGTCATCGCCAAGCGCGCCGTTTCATCCTCGAGCAGACGCGCCACCGCGGCCCACAAGGCGCTCGCATCATCCACCCGCTCGGCCGCGCCTGCGGCGATCGCATCGTCGGTCGCTTGCGCGAAATTGAAGGTATGCGGGCCGATCAACACCCCGCATCCGCAAGCACAGGCTTCGATGAGGTTGTGCGCACCGAGCGGCAACAGACTGCCGCCGACGAAGGCCAGATCGGCCATGGCGTAATACGCGCCCAACTCGCCCATGCTGTCACCGATCCAGACTTCGGTCTGCGCGTCGGGGACGGCCGCGCTGCGACGCAGTGTGCGCAAGCCGAATGCGCTCGCGACGTCGGTCACGGCTTCGAAGCGTTGCGGATGACGCGGCACCACCACGGCCAGCATGCGCGCGAGGACAGGGTGCTGCAGCCGCGCCTGAACCAGAGCCGCGAGCAAGGCGCCTTCTTCGCTGCGGCCATCGGATTCACGCGTGGACGCCAGCACCACGACCGGCCGCGAGCCGATCTGCGCGCGCCATTGCCGGCCTTGTTCGAGCAAGGCCGCATCAGGCTCGGCATCGAATTTGAGATTGCCGGTGACGATGGTCTCGCGCACACCGAGTGCGTGCAGGCGTTCGGCATCGGCCGATGATTGCGCGACCGCGCAAGCGAGACCTTCGGCCGCTTCGCGCATCAGACGGCCGAAGCGCGCACCGCGCGCCGCACTGCGCGCCGACAAGCGCGCATTGACGAGCGCGATCGGCACCTCGCCCCGGCGGCATTGCGCCACCAGGTTCGGCCAGACCTCGGTCTCCCACAACAGGCCGAAGCTCGGCCGGAAGCGTTTCAGGAACCGCCGCACCAGAAAGCCGAGGTCGTAAGGCAGGTACACGCTGCTCAAACGCCCGGCTTCGATCATCCCGGCATAGGCCTGGCGCGCGGCATTGCGCCCACCGGGCGTCATGTGGGTCAGCACGAAAGAAGCTTGCGGATGCGCCGCAGCCAGGGCACGAATCAAAGGCTCAGCCGCGCGCGTTTCGCCGACCGACACCGCATGCACCCAGATCACCGGCGTGGCGGGCCGCGGACTGCGATAACGGCCGAAGCGCTCGCCGATGTGAGTGCGATACCCGGGCTCTTTGCGCGAGCGCCAGAACAGGCGCGCGACGATGAGCGGCAAGGCCAATGCAAGCAGAACCGAATACAAACGGCGCGCCATCGTGTCAGAGCCCGGACGGCGCCAATGCCGGCACGCCGCGCGCCAAGGCGAAGGCGTTCTCGGCGACGGTTTGCACGGACGGCGGCGCACCGATGTCGCCGAGGTTCGCATGCGGCGTATCGACTTCGATGCCCACATGCACGGGCGAAGTCGCGCAATAGATCGCGATGGTCGGAACGCCGACCGCGGCGGCGAGAAAAGTGAGCCCGGTGTCGACGCCCACGACGACCGCGGCGCCGGCCAGGATCTCGGCCCATTCGACGAGGCCATGGGCTTGCGGCGCGACGAAAGCGCCACCGGCAGACGCATCGGTGCTCGCGGCCAGGCCGGAGGCCCCCGCGGCTTGCCGCGTACCGTCGCCCTGCGATGCACGCGCGGCATTGGCTGCATGCACGATGCCTTCGGCGCGCGTGCGTTCGCTCGCGCTGCCCCAGGCGAAGGCGCAGGCCCAGCCGCGCGCGATGCATTGCGTAGTGAGCGCCTGCCAATTGGCATCGCCCCAAAGTTTTTCGGCGCGCGCGGTCGCGCTCAGAAAGACCGCATACGGCCCGGTGCCCGGCAGCCAATCGGGCCGGCGCGGCGTGGGCGCCAGACCGTAGCGCGGCTCGCCTTCGGGCGCATAACCGAGCGCCCAGCCCGCGAGCGCGCGATAGCGCTCGACCGAAGGCGTTTCGCCGACGCGCGCGTACTCCATGCGATGGTCGTAGAACCAGCTCGCCAGGCCTTCGCGGCTGCCGCGCGCCGAATAACCGTAGCGCGGTCCATGCGCGAGCCGTGCGAACAAAGCGCTCTTGAACAGCGATTGCGTATCGATGATCGCGTCGTAAGTGACTTCGCGCAGCGTCTGCTTGAAGGCGCGGAATTCATCGCGCACTTCGGGCTGCCACCACGAACGCCGCCAGCGCCGCCAAGCCACGGGAATCACGCGTTGCACGCGCGGATGCAGGCGCACCAGGCCCGCATAGGCTTCTTCGACCACCCAATCGATCTGAGCGTCGGGATGGGCACGCACGATGTCGGCCACCACCGGCAGGTTGTGGATCACATCGCCCATGGAACTGGTCTTGACGAGAAGAACGCGCACGTCGATCGGGCTTGAGCGGTTGCGAAAGGCGGCTATGGTCGCACAACCGCGCGGCGTGGACCTTGCGCGCGCGGGGTTGCGGGGCGGGCGGGTTCGTGGCTTGCATCGGGGTTCGGTTACATCGGGCTTGGGTGACGGGTGGGGCTGAGCCGGGGCACGCGCGGGCGGCTTGAACCGCGCTCGGCCTCGCGTCTTCGCACCCGCGCGCGAAGGGCGCTGACGCGCCCGGCGCGAGCGGGGCCCGCGAATCCGACTTCGGCCGATCACGGCCGCCGCCCAATGCGCGTGCCCCGGCCCAGCCCCACCCGCCACCCAATGTGGCACCGCGCTGCGCGATACGACGATGAACCCCGAGCTGCGAGCTCCGAACGGCAAGCCGCCGCTCTGCGAACCAGGCCCGCGACCGAGCGGCCTGAACACTCAGGCGGCAACGCTTGGCGAAGCGTTCCCTCACAGACGCGACACGGCGCGCGCCGAGGCAGCGAATGCGGCGCCGGGGGCCTTTGTGCGGCGTACCATGCGGCTCGATACGCGGGGTGGGCTGCGGGCCGGGCGGGCGCTTCGGCGGCGCCAAGCGTGCGGCGGCGTTCTTTGGGCTGTGCCCGAAGCCGCATCAGTCGGGCACCAGCGTGCGCGGCAAGGCGCATATCGCCAAGACGGGGCATGCCGACATGCGCCACGTGCTATTTATGCCGGCGATGGTGGCTTATAGCCGCTGCAAAGCCTTTGCCCCCTTCGTACAAAGACTCAAGGCCTCCGGCAAACCACCCAAGGTGATTATCGTGGCCCTCATGCGAAAGCTCGTTGCCATCGCTCAGGCCATCCTAAAATCAGGCAAACCCTTTGATCCAAGCCTTCATTGCGCTTGACTCGAATAACGGTATCTACGAGACTGCGTCAAGCCGGACGCTGCGCGA
>CAXBRX010000344.1:0-3841 GCA_963977835.1 uncultured Derxia sp. | reverse complement strand
AGCATAAGCAGATTTCTATACAGAGAGAGGATCGAATGTACGTCGCGCCGCAGTGTCATGACATTGCGCGTCCTGTGATCCTCCGTCAGTGGCAACCATGGTTCATGCGTCGAAAAGCCGGCATCGGGCGTATTGTTCCATTGCATGGGCGTGCGCGCCGGGTCGCGGCTGACGTTAAAGGCGGCTTCATTGCGCCCCCATGGATCGCACTGGCGATTTTTGGGGATGACGACGTCGCCAATGCCCAGTTCGTCGCCGTAATAGAGCGTTGGCGTGCCGCGCAGCGTGAGCAGCAACATGGCGGCGATGCGCGCCTGCGCCTCGCCCAGGCGGCCGGCGATGCGGCGCTGATCGTGATTGCCGAGCACCCAATTGGGTTGCGCCCCTTGCGGCAGGGCGGCCTCGTAGCGGGCGATCAGATCGCCATGGGCGATGCGGCGCGGCTGACCGTTGATCGAACACCGGCATTCGCCTTCGATCACCGCGCCGAAAGACCATTCGGTATGCCAGTGCGGCACCCATTCCTGGCCCGGCTGGCGATGCTGCACGCATTCGAGCTCGAACAAATGCAGGCGGCGAACTTCGGAGCGGATCAACGCCACAATGCCATGCTTCCCGTCAGACGATTCACCCAGCGTTTGGCGCCCGCCAGACCGACGCCGAGCAAGGCTTCCTGCGTATGGTCGGCGGCGCGATGACGCGCCCAATACTCCTCGCAATTGTGAACGCGTTGCGCGTACGCCGGAAACAGGCTGACCACGCCCGATGCGGCTTCGTCTTCGGCGGCGAGTCTTTGCATCAAGGCCGCGAGCACCGGCGCTTCGGCACGCAACACCGCGATCGGCAGATGCGACGACGAGGCAGAGCGAAATCCTTGCGCGTCGGCGAGCGCCAGACCGGACCAGCCCGGTTGTGCCGCGGCCAGGCCGGCAGCGATGCAAGCCGCGACGTTTGCCGCATGGCCGGACGCCAATTCGGCGCTCAGGACGATGGCGATCTTGTGTTCGCCGTGGTGTTGGGGTGCGTCGGACATTGCAGACTCCAGGGGCTGCCAAACAGGGCAGGCGACCAGTATCGGCAGGCGCGCCTTGCATCGATAGAACGTTTGAGAACCGGTTCGATGGGCTATCCCCCATTCGGGTAACCGCATTTCCCCCAACAGGCAAGCCGTCTTGAGGCCGAACCGATGGGCTAGACTCGGCGCTGTGCGAGGCAATCCGCCTCGCGTTCCTTCTTCCGCTTTCACGCAACGCACACCATGGCCATCACGCTCGAACAACTGCAAGCCGCCCTCCAGGGCGTCGTCGATCCCAATACCGGCAAAGACCTGCTGACGTCCAAATCGGCCAAGAATCTTCAGATCAAGGGCGACGATGTCTCGGTCGATGTCGTGCTCGGCTACCCCGCCAAAAGCCAGATCGAGCCGATCCGCGCCGCGGTGATCGCCGCGCTCAAGGCTGCGGGCGCCGGCAATGTGAGCGCCAATGTGCAGCAGAAGATCGTCGCGCACACCGTCCAGCGCGGCGTGAAGGTCATGCCCAACGTCAAGAACATCATCGCCGTGGCCTCGGGCAAGGGCGGCGTCGGCAAGAGCACCACCGCGGCCAATCTCGCGCTCGCGCTCGCGGCCGAAGGCGCCAGCGTCGGCGTGCTCGATGCCGACATTTACGGCCCCAGCCAGCCGACCATGTTCGGCATCAGCGGCCAACCCGAATCGGCCGATGGCAAGACCATGAGCCCGCTCGAAAATTACGGCGTGCAGGTCAATTCGATCGGCTTCCTGATCGACGCCGACCAGGCCGTCGTCTGGCGCGGCCCGATCGTGGTGCAGGCGCTCACGCAATTGCTCGAACAGACCAATTGGGCCGACCTCGATTACCTCATCATCGACATGCCCCCGGGCACCGGCGACATCCAATTGACCATGGCGCAGAAAGTGCCCGTGACGGGCGCGGTCATCGTCACCACGCCGCAAGACATCGCCCTCATCGACGCCAAGCGCGGCTACAACATGTTCGAGAAGGTCGGCATCCCGACGCTCGGCATCGTCGAAAACATGGCCGTGCATGTGTGCTCGAATTGCGGCCATGTCGAACACATCTTCGGCGAAGGCGGCGGCCAACGCATGGCCGAGCAATACGGCCTCGAACTGTTGGGCTCGTTGCCGTTGTCCTTGCACATCCGCGAAGAGGCCGATTCCGGCAAGCCGACCGTGATCGCTCAGCCCGATTCTGCCGCGACCGAGATCTACAAAAGCATCGCGCGCAAGGTCGCGGTGCGCGTGGCCGAGAAGGCGCGCGACATGTCGGCCAAGATGCCGGCGATCGTGGTGCAGCAGACCTGAGCGATCGCGTCAGGGTCGGCGCTCGTACGCGCCGATGTCGATGCCAGATCCTTGCGGCCTGAGCGTTGTGAGGTCGTAGTCGGTGGTCACCAGCGTGCTGACCACCGACGTACCGCTACCGGTATCGATGGCGGGACTCGATGCTTGCAGATGAAAATCCGTTCCGTTGGCGACGAACTGCGGGTCGGAGAAGATGCCACCAGTGTCTGGGGTGGTCGTCGCGGAACCGCCGAACCACACGTTCTTGGCGAAGCCGTTGGCCGATGAAAACCCCACCGAACCGGAGGTATACGGTGTCGACGGGGCGACATAAAAAATGTTGTTGACGAAGGTGTAGGCGTCGCTCGGCAAAGTCCAGTCGTTGCTGAGAGCGCCGTAAGCGGGATTGCCGCCCGTGACGGTGTTGTAGAACGTATTGTTGTAGAACTTGGCGCCGTGTAGGTCTAGCGTGTTGAAGCGTATTCCCGAGCGTTGCGTGTTGTAGACGACGTTGTCGTAGACCGCGAAGTTGTTCTTCGATCCGTCAGCGATGTTCAAGCCGTGTTTGTTGACGTCGTGCACGAGGTTGTGATGGAAGCTGACGTTGTTCGCGACGTCTGATCCATTGCCTCCGTTGACATAGACCTGCAAGCCATTGCCGCTGCGGATGTCATGGATGTGGTTGTAGGCGATCTCGTAGGAGCCATCACCGTCGATGTAGATGCCATGACATTCGTCGGGGCTGCCTTGCACATCGTGGATGTGGTTGCCCAGCCAAACCGACCCCGTGCCATTGCCGGTGATGCCCGCCATGCGAGGCACGTTGGCGCCGCTGGTCGGTGCGGTCGAAGCGCTCAGATCGTTGTTCACCACGCGCCAGTGGTCACCATAGATCTCTTGGCTGATCGGGCCGTCGTAGCCTTCGCAATCGATGCGTAGGTTCGTGACCACCGCCCACTTGCCCGCGTCTGGGAAGCTCTGTCCATTGATCGCTGAAACACAGCCACCGCTCATGCCGTTGGCAAGCGTGCCGCGCAGATAGACATCCTCGGTCGGATAACCCATCAGCACGATCGGCCCGGTACCAGAGGCGCCGGTGGGCGCACTACCCGACTTGTCGCGGTAACGTATGAAAAAATTCTCGAAGCCAACATCGGTCCATGGTTGAGCACTGCCATGGCCTCGCATCACGATGAAGTCGCCCGCTCTGACCTGGCCCCATGCGGCCGCCGACAACGTCGGCGTTTGCACATGGCGATATGGTTTGCTGATGTCGCCGATGGCGGCGTTGGCCACCGCGAGATTGCCGCCCGTCAACCCGTCGAGTGCACGCGACGCGAACAACAACGGGATGTTCGCCGTGACGATTCCCACCGCGAACAGGAAGTACCCGATGGCTGTGCCGAAGATGGACAGAGCAAGAACGGGTCGCCGACCGTGACGGTCGGACAACTGACCGAGGATCGGCGCCGCGACGAAGGTGGCCAGCGGGTACACGGCCTGGAGGAAGCCCAGCAT
>CAXBRX010000343.1:0-3857 GCA_963977835.1 uncultured Derxia sp. | reverse complement strand
TCGAAAATGTGGATTTCGGCCGCTAACCCGCGGTTTCGGCGCGCAGATCGCTCGCATACGCTCGCAAAGCACTCAAATGCGGGCGCACCGGGCATGGTTCAAGCGGCCGACTTACCTGCTCCACCGAAATGGGTATCCATTGCGTTCTCGCATCAAGTCGACGCACGCACTGTCGCATGCACCGGTTGGCGCACGATCAAACCGGTGCCGCCGATGACCAACGCGCAGCCGAGCAGCATCGGCGCGGTGATCGATTCGCCGAGAAACAGCCACGCCCAGAGCATCGCGAACACCGGAATCAAGAACGTGACGGTCAGCGCCTTGCTCGGCCCCACATCGGCAATCAGCCGGTAATACAGCACCGAGGCGAACGCGCTGCAGAGCAAAGCCAGACCGAGCATGCTGCCGATCACCACCGGACCGACGGGTCCGTGCGGCGGCACGGCAGCCACGCCGGGCACGAGCATCAGCCCCGCCATCCATTGGCTGTGCGCGGCCACGCCGAGCGCCGGCGCGCCCACCATGCGGCGCTTGAGATACACGCCGGAGAGGCCATAACAACAGGCCGCCAACAGACACGCGCCGACCGCCAGCATGAACATCGGGTCGTCGCGCGCGGCGCCGAGTTGCACCACCAGCACCACGCCGATTGCGCCGAGCGCCAGCCCGGCCGCTTTGCGCCAACTGAGCGCATCGCCGAGCCAGAGCGCGGCGAACAACACCCCGAAGAACGGCGTGGTCGCGTTCAGGATGGCGCTGTACCCGGCCGGCAGATGCAAGGCCGCAAACGCGAAGCACAGAAAAGGCACCGCGGCATTGAGCACCCCGATGACGATGTAATGCGCGCGCCAGCGTTTGAATTGCGCATCGAAGCCGATCAGCGCGAGATAGCCGAGCGAGGCCACGCCCGCGATCAGCACACGCAAACACGCGGTGGCGAAAGCGCCGAGCGCCGGCGCGAGCACACGCATGAACATGAAGCTCGCGCCCCAGATCGCCGCCAACAGCGTCAGACGCAAGACATCGGAGCGCTTCATGCAGCCGCCCGATGCGCCGACATGCCGCAATGCTCGGCCTCATGGGCAAGCAACCAGCGCTTGCGCGCAAGGCCGCCGGCATAGCCGGTCAAGGCGGCGGTGCTGCCGATCACACGATGGCAAGGCACGACGATCGCGATCGGGTTCAGCGCATTGGCGCCGCCGACAGCACGCGCGGCTCCTGGCCTGCCGATCGCGCGCGCCTGTTCGGCGTAACTGATCGGCGCGCCGGGGGCGATGCGCAGCAAGGCCTGCCAGCAGGCGCGCTGAAAGGCGGTGCCGGTCCAATGCAAAGGCAGCGTGCAAAGCGCAACCAGATCGCCCGCGAAATAAGCATCGAGTGCTCGGCGCGTGCGTGCCACCGGCGCAGTGACCGCGCTCGCGAGGGCCAAGCCCTGGCGCTGCAACCACGCCGGCAGCGCCGCAGCATGGTCGGAGAACACCAGCGCAACCAGCGCATCGCCTGCGTCGTGCACCGCAAGCATCGTCCCGAGCGGGGTCGGACATTCATCAATTTTCAAGTCCATGTGTCACCTCCTTTTCAGAGAGATCAGGGCAAATGCCACAAGCGCATCGCCGCATAGGCGCGCCAGGGCCGCCAGCCTTGCGCATGCGCGGCCAGCGTGTCGGGGTCGCACCCGGCCCGCGCGAACGCACGCATGAGGCCGAGGTCGCGGTGGGGAAATGCATCGGGTTCACTCAATCCGCGCATGGCGATGTACTGCGCGGTCCAGACACCGATGCCCGGCATGGCGCTCAATTGCGCGACCGCATCGTCGAGGTCGGCCATGCGGGCGAAGAAATCGGCATCGTCGGCGACGCGCCGTGCAAACGCGCGAATGGCTGCGGCCCGCGTACGCACGATGCCCAAGTCTTCTAGCGGCGCATCGGCCAGGACCTGCGCGGTCGGAAAGGCGTGGGTCAACCCCGCCGGCGCGGCGGCGCCCCAGGCGAGCAACGCGCCATACCGCTGCACCACGCGCGCCGCGAAGGTGGTTGCCGCAGCGACCGACACCTGCTGGCCGAGGATCGCGCGCACTGCGATCTCGAAAGGCGCCCACGCCCCCGGCACGCGTAGACCCGGGCGCGCCGCGATCGGGTCGGTGAACAAGGCATCCTGCGCGAGCGCCGCTTCGATGCGCGGCAGATCGGCATCGAGGTCGAACACGCGCCGCACGCTGGCGACGATCGCCGACAACGCGCCGAGCGCCGGCGTGCGCACCGCGAGCTTCAAGGCGCGCCGCGCCCTGGTGTGCCCCACCTCGACATAGCCCGGCTTGCCGTCGATGACGAACGCGCGGCGCCAGACCGGCCCGTCGACCGCATCCAGGTCGAGCGCGTTCGCGTCGACGATTTCCACGCCAGCCCAACACCGCGCGGCAAGATAGGCGAGCGCGGCCGACCAGTCGTAAGCGCCCAGATAGCCCAAGGTCAAGGTGATCGCATCGCGCGCGATGGTCGGGGTCGAAGCCGGCGCCACCTCGCCGCGCAATTGCGTGGGGGTGCGGCCATAGGCCGCGCGCAATGCCGCGTTGAAACGACGCACCGTCGCATAGCCCGCCGCCTGCGCGATCTCGACGAAAGGCAGCCGCGATTGCTCGATCAATTGCTTGGCGAACAACAGCCGGCGCGCCTGCGCCACCGCGATCGGCGCTGCGCCCAGATGCTCGTCGAACAAACGGCGTAAATGACGATCGCTCACCCCGATGCGCGCAGCCAGCGCCTCGGTGCCCGCATGGTCGAGCAACCCGTCATCGATCAGATGCAAGGCGCGCTGCAAATAACTGGAAGCCCCCAGCGTGCGCACCAAGCCGGGCGCCAATTCGGGCCGGCAGCGCAAGCACGGCCGGAAGCCCGCCGCGAAAGCCGCGGCGGCACTCGGATAGAACGACACATTGCGACGCAAGGGCTTGCGCACCGTGCATACCGGTCGACAGAAGATGCCGGTGGTTTTGACGGCAACGAAGAACTGCCCATCGAAGCGCGCATCGCGCGCCACGAAGGCCAGATAGCGGGAATCGTCGAGTGCCGTGGACATGATGGGCGCAGTGTAATCACGTGCCCGTCTCGGCCCTGGAAGTTTTCGGACCAGGTTCTCCAGGCGACTCAAGAACCCGGATCGTCGAGCACGCTGGCGCGTTCGAGATGACGACGCATCAACACCGCGGCGACCTCGTTGTCGCCTTCGGCCAAACGATCGAGCATCTCGAGATGCTCCCGGCACGAAACCTGGACGCGTTCCGGTCCGTGTATCCAATGAACATTCACGAACCGTCGCAATCGATTCTGCTGAGCGATGGCCATCGACAGAAACCGGTTGCCCGATGCGTTGGCCAAGCCTTGGTGAAACTGCTCGTTGAGATCGAACAAAGCGACGCCGTAGGTATCGCGCCAAGGCCGGGCGAGCATCGCATGATGCTGCTCACGCATCTGCGCGATCCACTCGGGTTCGAGCCTGAACTCGGGCGCGAGCAAAGCCGCCGGCTCGATCAGCATGCGGAATCGATAACTTTCGTCCTGCATCGCAACGTCGTAACCCGAGGCAGCGAAGCTCCACCCGCGTCCCGCCTTGCGCTCGACCTGCCCGACCTCAGCCAAGCGCGCGAGCACCTTGAGCACCGTCGGCCGCGTGACCTGATAGCGGCGCATCAGATCCGACTCGGAAACCTCGTTGGGCAGACCACCTTGATTGCGGTCGCGCGCGATTTCCACGAACAGACGGTCAGCCTCATCGACCGGGGCACCCAGGTCGTCGGGCACCGCAAGCCGGTCGGCCGCGATGGCGAGCCGATAGCCTGCGCCGGGTTCGCGCCGCACCAG
>CAXBRX010000342.1:0-3858 GCA_963977835.1 uncultured Derxia sp. | reverse complement strand
ATCTCGACCGCCAATCGCGGCGACAACGAAAAGATCGCCGCCATCTTCGCCAAGCACGGCTACGCCACCGTCGACCTGACCCACAACGAACTCGCGGCCGAGCATGTGCGCTACATGGTCGGCGGCAAGAGCGCGCTGGCCGAGGGCGAACTCATCTACCGCCTCGAATTTCCCGAGCGGCCGGGCGCGCTCATGCAATTCCTGACCAGCATGGCGCCCAACTGGAACATTTCGATGTTCCATTACCGCAACCAGGGCAGCGATTATTCGCGCGTGCTGGTGGGCCTGCAGGTGCCCAAGTCGGAACGCAAGGCGTTCAAGGCCTTCCTCGACGAACTCGGCTACGCCCACAAGGACGAGACCGACAACCCGGCTTACCGGCTGTTCCTCGGCTAAGACGTCGCTGCGCCCGGGCCGGACGACGGGCGCAGCGGAATTTCAGGGCAGATATCACGGGCGTTCTGCCTGCGAACGTGTATAAGCTTTTCCGCTCTCGACCGACGACGGAAATGCTTCGATGCCTGTGCTTGCCCGCCTGACCCGCCCGCTCCTGACGGCACTGCCGATGCTGGCGGCGCTGGCCGGTGCCGCGGCGATCGGCTACGCGACCATGGGCGAGATCCGCGCCCAGCGCGCGGCCCAGGCTGCGAGCGCCGAGCATCAGGCACAGGTGCTCGCCACCATCCTCACCGAACATGTCCAACGCTCGTTCGAGCAGGCCGACGTGGTGGCCAAACTCATCGCCGACCGCGTCGCCGAGCGGGGCTTTTCGGTCAATTTGGCCGAAATGGCGCGCGAAGGCACTTTGCCGCTCGACTTGTTCGTCCAGGTCGGCGTGACCGATGCCAAGGGCGTGCTGCGCGCGTCCACGGTCGAAAATTTCAAGCCCATCGATCTGTCCGATCGCGCCCACATCCGCGTGCATCTGGCCGACCCGGCGCACGGGCCTTACATCAGCAAACCCTTGCTCGGACGCGCCTCGGGCCGGTGGTCGCTGCAATATTCGCGCGCGGTGCAAAGCGACACCGGCGTGCTGCGCGGCGTGGTCGTCATCTCGCTGGACCCGAGCTATTTCTCGGCCTTTCATCAAAAGGTCGATATCGGCACGCGCGGCATGATCAGCCTGATCGGCACCGAAGACCGGGTGGTGCGCACGCAGCGCACCGGCACCGTCTTCAGCGCCGGCCATGAAGTGCCGGCCAACGACGCACTGTTTCATGCCTTGCGCGGCGCGCGCCACGGCACCTATGAAAGCGCCGATGCCGAAGGCGGCGCGCAATACGTCGGCTACGACAGCCTCAACAAATACCCGCTGGTCCTGACCGTCGCTTTCGATCGCGATGAATTCCTGGCCCGATCGCAAGGTCAACGCGACCGTCTGGCCCTCGCCGGCAGCCTGTTGGCCGCCTTGTTGTTGGTGCTCGGCGCGGGCGGTTCCTGGGCCCTGGCCCAGAACAGGCGCTGGGTGGGCCGCGCGCAACGCGCCGAATTGCGCTCGACCCAACGCGACGCCGCGCTCGATGCCACCTTGGCGGCCATCCCGGTGGGGGTGCTGCTCGTCGACGCCCAGGGCCGCGTGACGCGCGCCAACGCATCCTTCGTCGCCTTGACCGGTCTCGACGAGGCCGACCTGCATCTCGCGCATCTGCAGGCCTTGCTCGACCGCTGGTGCGACGCGCAGCAATTCGACCTGCGCGTGCGTGCCGACACCTTGTGCACGCCGTCGAGCAACCCCAGCGAGCAGCGCGTCGTGCTGTCGCGCCGCACCCCGCCCGAACAACGCATCGAGATCCGCGCCCAGGCGCTGGGGCCGGGCGCCGGCCATCTGCTCGTGGTGCGCGATCTGACCTACGGCCACACCATCGACCAGGCCCAGACCACGCTGGTGACGGTCGCCGCGCATGAATTGCGCGGCCCGATCGCGCGCATCGAAGGCTTCGTCGATCTGCTCGCGGCCGGTTCATCGCCGAGCAAGCGCATCGAGATCACCGAGTTGCTGCGGCGCCAATCGCTCCAATTGCGGCGTACCTTCGACGACCTCATCGACCTGGCCGAACTCGAACTCAACGGCGACCGCAAATTCCATTACGAGCGGCTCGATCTGCGCGACGTGGCCACGACCGCGGTCAATTCCCGCACGCGTGCCGACGAACTGGCGGTGCAGACCGAATTCGGCACCGACGCGATCATGGTCATGGTCGATCAGCTCCAGTTCGGCAAGGCGGTGCAACGCCTGCTCGAGCATGCGGCCCGGCAGGCCGTCGGCCGCCCCATCCATCTGCAACTCGGCGTCGATCCGGCCCACGGCGTGGCGACGATCGTGGTGAAGGAGCAGAAGGAAGCCGCCGCGGACGAAGACAACACCGTGGCCACCGCCGAAGGCCCGGTGCACCGTCTGCAGCGCGCCGAACCGCCGGTGTTGTCTGCGCAAGGCGGCCTGGTGCTGTCCTTGATCATCGCCATCGTCGAAATGCACGACGGCCAGGTCTATCAATCGAGCACTTCGCGCGGGCCTAAGGTGCGCATCGAATTGCCGCTCAGTCGTCCCGACCCGGGCCTCCCGCCGCCGCGCGCCGATTGACCCTCGCGCCGGCAGGGCGAGTGCCTGCGTGCGATGTGAGGAAATGCGCGTTCGGCGCTCGTCGCACCCTTAGCATTTGCGCAACCGGCGCCGACAATACCGATAAAGCCGTCGGTGTGTAGTCGCACCGGGCACGGCCACGCAATCCGTCACATGAACCGCGCCATGGTGTCGCCCCGCCTCAATCTGCCGCGTCTGCTCGGGATCTCGCTGCCCTTCGCGCTCAGCGTGGCGATCGCGGTCACCTTGCTCGTCCATTTGTCGTTGTGGATCAAGGAACGCGACCAGAACGATGTCGTCGATGCGCAGCACAATGCGCGCGTGCTCGCCAACGTCCTGACCGAGCATGTCCAGCGCTCTTTCGAGCAGGCCGACGTGCTCGCCAAACTGATCGGCGAACGGATCGCGAAGGAAGGGTTCGATGTCGATCTGAACGCCATGGCACGCGCGGGCACCATTTCGCTCGACGTGTTCGTGCAAGTGGCGGCCACCGACGAAAAAGGCATCCTGCGCGCGTCGACGGTCAAGGATTTCAAGCCGATCGATCTGTCCGACCGCGCGCACATCCGCGTGCAGATCCAGGATCCGAGCCACGGCCCCTTCGTCAGCAAGCCCTTGATCGGACGCGCCTCGGGCAAATGGTCGATTCAATACTCGCGCGCCATCATCGCCAGCGACGGCAAGTTCAAGGGCGTCGTCGTGGTCTCGCTCGACCCGACCTATTTCTCGGGCTTTTACGATCAGGTCGACATCGGCGAGATGGGCGCCATCACCCTGGTCGGCATCGACGACCGCACCGTGCGCACCCGCCGTACCGGCAAGAACTTCACCGCCGGCCAGGAAATCCCGGCCGACAGTCCTTTGTTCCAGAACCTCAAGATTTCCTCGCGCGGCAGCTACACCGCCGAAAGCACGATCGACCACCGCGTGCGCTATTACGGCTATGCAAGCCTGTCCAAATACCCGTTCGCCGTGGTGGTCGGGCTCGACCGCGACGAATACCTGGCCGGACTCGCAGCCAAGCGCGCGAACCTCAGCGCCTGGGTCTATGTGGTGGCCGCCTTCCTCGTGCTGCTGGGCGCGGTCGGCTCGCTGGGCTTTCGCAAGGTGTTCCGCGAGGCGCAAGACAAGAGCCTTGCGCGCGACCAGGCGCGCAAGCTCGCCGAGCAGCTCTCGACCGTGATCGAAGCGGCGCCCGACGGGTTCGTGATCGTCGACGCGCGCATGCATGTGACCGGCTGCAACGACGCCTTCGCCACCATGTCGGGGCTGACCAA
>CAXBRX010000341.1:0-3897 GCA_963977835.1 uncultured Derxia sp. | reverse complement strand
AGCGCCGTGGCGCTGATGACATTGCTCTCGATGGCCGAGATGGCGCGGGCGAGGTCGCTCTCGCTGCCGGCGATGAGTGCCGTGGTGTCGACGTTGCCGTCGCGATGGGGCGGCACGTCGCATGCCTGGATCATCGAGTTGATCATCTGGGCGAGGCCCATGCGCTGGCCGTCTTGCGGCGAGAAGATGTGCGCAACGCCACGCTCGTGCAGCAACTCGATCTCGCTGGGCACGATCACACCGCCGCCGCCACCGTAGATACGGATGTCGCCGCGGCCCTGTGCGCGCAACTGCTCGACGAGATAGGTGAAGTACTCGACATGGCCGCCTTGGTAAGAGCTGATGGCAATGCCTTGCACGTCTTCTTGCAAGGCGGCGGTGACCACTTCGTCCACCGAACGGTTGTGCCCCAGGTGGATCACCTCGGCCCCCATGGACTGCAGGATGCGCCGCATGATGTTGATGGCGGCGTCGTGCCCGTCAAACAGGCTGGCCGCCGTCACAAAGCGCACTTTGTGAGTGGGGCGGTAGTTGGCGAGGGCTTTGAAATCAGCAGACAGGTCAGTCATGGCGCGGCACTCCGGGTTGACGTGAACGTCAACGTCAACCCGCCATCATGCCACTGTCGTACGCCTTACACGCTGCTTTCAGCGCAGCAGGGGTTCAGTCCCCAAACATCTTTTGCTTGAGTTCGCGCCGTTGCTGGGCTTCAAGCGAAAGCGTCGCGGTCGGCCGGGCCAGCAAACGCGGCACGCCGATCGGGTCGCCGGTCTCTTCGCAATAGCCGTATTCGCCCGCATCGATGCGCGCGATGGCCTGCTGCACCTTCTTGAGCAGCTTGCGTTCGCGATCGCGGGTGCGCAATTCGAGGGCGTGCTCTTCCTCGATGGTGGCGCGGTCGGCCGGGTCGGGAACGATCACGTTGTCGTGCAGATGCTCGACGGTCTGATCAGCGTTGGCGAGCAGTTCCTGTTCCATGCCTTGGAGCTTGGCTTTGAAAAAAGCCATCTGCGCCTCGTTCATGTAGTCCTTCTCGGACATCTTGAGGAGCTCGGCTTCGCTGAGCAGAGTTCCGTTCGCTGGCACGTTCTCGTCCGCCTTCTTGGACTTCGAAGTCGTTTTTGCTGCGGCTGCGGCCATGTGTGCTCCAACCTCTGTCAATGTTGAACAAGGCATTGTTCCAACCCCTTGAGGATGACCTCGCGGGGCAGGTTACGCCCGATGAAAACGATTCTACTGAAGCGTGTTTCGCCCTTCTCCCACGCTTTCCCTACGTCGGATCCCATGAGCATGTGCACGCCCTGGAAGATCACGCGCCTGTTGGTGCCGTGCATGTACAGCACCCCTTTGTAGCGCAGCAGGTCCGGTCCGTAGACCTGAACGATGCCGCCCAAGAATTCATCGAGCCGAGCCGGATCGAACGGCCGTTCGGAATTGAACGCAAACGCGGCAATGTCGCCGTCGTGCGAGTGCGGGTGCTCACCCGCAAGAAACTCGGGATCGAGATCGAGGATCGCGTTCAGGTTGAAGCCGCGAATGTCGAGCACATCGGAGATGTCGGTCTCGCCGAAGGCGACCGGCTTGATGTGGGCGCGCGGATTCATCGCGATCAGCCGACGGCGCAAGGCATCGGCCTCGGCGGCATCGACCAGATCGGTCTTGCTGAGCAGGATCCGATCGGCGAACCCGACCTGGGCCTGGGCCTCGGATTGTTCGTCGAGCGTCTGCGCGCCGTGCTTGGCATCGACGACCGTGACCACGCCGTCGAGCAGATAATGATCGGCGACGTTGTCGTCCATGAAGAAGGTCTGCGTCACCGGCCCCGGATTGGCCATGCCGGTGGTCTCGATGATCACACGCTCGAAATCGAGCTTGCCGGCCGCGCGCTTGGCGGCCAGATCGGCCAGGATGCGCATCAGATCGCCGCGCACCGTGCAGCAGATGCAGCCGTTGTTCATCTCGACGATCTGCTCGTCCGCGTCCTGCACGAGCAATTCGTTGTCGATGCCTTCGGGCCCGAATTCGTTTTCGATGACCGCGATCTTGCGTCCGTGCTCGGATTTGAGAATGCGATTGAGCAAGGTCGTCTTGCCGGCGCCCAGAAAGCCGGTCAACACGGTCACAGGAATCAATTGAGCGCTCATCATTCCTTCCTTGCGCAGTCCGGGCACAGCCCATGCACTGCAACAGCAAGTTCCTTGCCGACGAAGCCGCGCGGCAGCACGTCCTGCAATGCGCGCGCGATCAAGGGCGACTCGGCCAAACAGTAAATCCGACGGCACGCCGTGCAATGAAAATGCGCATGGGCGGCCGCCTCGCCGTGGGCGGACACTTCGGTCGGCGCCTGTGCATCGGTGGCGTCGTTCAAGCTGAAGCGAAACACCCGGTCGTCACCGGCGATCTTGTGCGCGAGCCCGATCTCGACCATCCATTCGAGCACGCGATACAAGGTCACGCGGTCCAGTGCGCCGATGTTGGGGCGCACCGCCTCCGATTCAAGGCGCGACGACAATTCCTGGTGCGTCAAGGCGGATGTCGACCCGCGCCGCGCCCGCGATTCGGCCGACGCGGCGAGCATGGCAGCGAGCACCGCGGCGCGCGGCGATGTGACGCGCTCGCCGCGCTGACGCAGAAGACTGCGCGCCTCTTGCTCGTAACCCTGGAGTGCCGACATGGCCCGCCTCGGAAAAATGGCGCGCGATTAGAGCATAGCCACCGGGTCCGCGCAATCGCGTTTGTTGCGAATGCCGGACGTTCCTGAAATCACGCCGAAATCCGGCAATCTACCGACCATTTGCATGAATATTCATGCAATAGACCAGCCAGTGGGCGCATGCGCGCAGATCAGGCCGCGCCAACGGGGCGCCGGGCGCTTCAACGCTTGCGCAGCATCAGGCCTTTGAGGTACTCGCCCTCGGGGAAGCCGAGCTTCAACGGATGATCGAATCCGGCGGCCAGACGTCGCTCGATGAAGGCATCGGCCGGTGCATCGGCCGCAGCCCCGGCGACGATCTTCTGGAAAAACTCGGAGGAAATCGCACCCGAACACGAATAGGTGAACAACAGCCCGCCGGGCGCGAGCAAGCGGAATCCGAGCAGGTTGATGTCTTTGTAGGCGCGCGCCGCGCGCTCGGCATGCGCGGCCGACGGCGCGAGCTTGGGCGGATCGAGCACGATCAGGTCGAATTCGCGCCCTTCGGCCTTCAGGCGACGCAAAGCCTGGAAAACATCGTCGCACCACCATTGCGCGCGGCCGGCATCGAGGCCGTTGAGTGCGACATTCGATTGCGCGATCGCGAGCGCATCGGCCGAGGAATCGATCGACACCACTTCGGTGGCGCCGCCGCGCAAAGCAGCGAGCGAAAACCCGCCGGTGTAGCAAAAACAATTCAGCACGCGGCGGCCTTGCGCATGAGCGCCGACCAGAGCGCGGTTGTCGCGCTGATCGAGATAAAAGCCGGTCTTGTGGCCGCCCGCGATGTCGAGGTGCATGCGCACGCCGTTCTCGGTCAGCCATGCGGCCGGATCGGGCTGCGCGCCGCTCGCGCCCAGCGGGCCGGTGCGCGCGGCCATGCCTTCGAGCGCGCGAACATCGCTGTCGCTGCGCTCGTAGGCCTGTTCGATGCCGGTCGCTTCGATCAATGCCTGCACGATCGCGTCGCGCCAGCGCTCGCCGCCGGCGCTCGTGATCTGCACGACCAGCCAGTCGTCGCGCCGGCCGTCGCGCTGCGCGCGGTAGGCATCGCAGATCACGCCGGGCAAGCCATCGGATTCGCCATGCAGCAAGCGCAGGCTGGTCTGCTCGAAATCGAGCCCGGCATGCGTGCATTGGAGCTGGCGCCAGGCCAGCGCCTCGGCGACCCGACGTTTGAAGAACGCGTGGTCGATCGGGCGCGT
>CAXBRX010000340.1:0-3904 GCA_963977835.1 uncultured Derxia sp. | reverse complement strand
CGTACTAACCCGAGCGATTCTCCGACTTGTCCCTTGGGGTAGCGGCCTGTACAATCAAGGGAACTTTATGACGGGGATGCGAAACCGGGAACCGATGGCCCCCGAGTTGCATCAAGGGAAGCAGGGGACATCCCATTTCGGAATGCCGAAAGAGGGGGGTACAACGTGGAAGAACGGTTAAAAAGCTTAATGCAGGACCTCGGAAACGCGATCAACGAATCGCTCTCGGATTCCGAGCAGATCGCGGAGGCGATCGCGCACGAGGTCGGCACCGCGATCGGCTTCTCGACGAAAGTGCAGGCGGAGTTTCCGATCATGATGATCGGGATGAACGCCAAGTTCATTCGCGAGGCCACGCTCGAAGAAGAGCTCGGCCACTCGCTGGTGATCAAGGAGCCGATCGGCGTGATTGGCTGCGTGACGCCGTGGAATTACCCGTTGCATCAAGTCGTCTGCAAGTTCGCTCCCGCACTCGCCACCGGGTGCACCGTGGTGCTGAAGCCGGCCGAGACGACCTCGATCACGGCGCTGAAGCTGGCGGAAATCATCCAGGACGCCGGGCTGCCGCCGGGCGTGTTCAATGTGGTGCCCGGTTATGGTCATGAGGCCGGCGAGGCGCTTGCGTTGCATCTCGATGTGGACGCGATCGGTTTCACCGGCTCGACGCGCGTGGGCCGCAAGATGCTCGAATACGCGGGCCGTTCCAACCTCAAGCGCGTCTACAACGAACTCGGCGGCAAATCGGCCAACATCGTCTTTGCCGATTTCGACGATCTCGACCGTGCGGCCGCGACCGCCGTGGGCTGCATGTATTACAACCAAGGCGAATCGTGCAATGCGCCGTCGCGCCTGCTGGTGCAGGAAGACATCGCCGACGATTTCGTCAAGAAACTCGCCGCCGCCGCGCCGCAATACGCGCCCGGCGATCCGCTCGATGCCGCGACGCCCATGGGCGCGCTCGTCGATGACGGCCAATTACGCACCGTTCTCGGCTACATCGACGCCGGCAATGCCGAAGGTGCGCGCTGCGTCGCAGGCGGCGTGCAGGCGCGCACCGAAACCGGCGGTTATTACGTCGCGCCGACGGTGTTCGACGGTGTGCGCAACGACATGAAAATCGCGCGCGAAGAAATTTTCGGCCCGGTGCTGTCCGTCATCCGCTTCAAGACCGAAGAAGAAGCCATCGCGATCGCCAATGCCAGCAGCTACGGCTTGCAGGCCGGCGTCTGGAGCAGCCATCTCGGCCGCGCGCATCGCGTGGCCAAGGCCTTGCGCGCGGGCACCGTGCATGTGAATTCCTACGACGAAGACGACATCACCGTGCCCTTCGGCGGCTACAAGCAATCGGGCAACGGCCGCGACAAATCGCTGCATGCCTTCGACAAATACACCGAACTCAAGACGACCTGGATCCGTTTGTGAAAGGCCGCGCATGACAGCGACACACAACGAGGTGCGCGAACGCCTCGAACGCGCAGGGGTGCGCTATCTGCTCGCGCAATTCGCCGATCTGCATGGCATCGCCAAGGGCAAGCTGTTGCCGCTCGCGCATCTGGACGATCTCGTCGATCCGGGCGCGGGCTTCGCCGGCCCGTCGATCTGGGGCACCGGTCTGCCGCGCCATGGCGCGCGCTCGGAGTTCTATGGCCGCGGCGTGCTGGCCTCGGCGCAAGTGCTGCCTTGGCAGCCCGACACCGCGCGTGTGGTCTGCAACGGTTATGTGGCCGGCGAGCCGTTCGAAGGCTGCCCGCGCCAGACTTTGCAACGCGTGCTCGCGCGCCTCGCCGATCGCGGCTGGACGCTCAATGTCGGCATCGAACCCGAGTTCTTTTTGTTCACGCGGAACGCGCAAGGCCAACTCGTCGCGGCCGACGCGCTCGATGATCTCGACAAGCCGTCCTACGACCTCAAATCGCTCGAACGCGGGCCCATCGCGCGTTGCCTGCGCGCGCTGACCGAAACCCTGGGCACGCTCGGCTTCGATACTTTGCAGATCGACCATGAAGACGCGCCCGGCCAATACGAACTCAATTACGCCTATGCCGATGCGCTGACCGCGGCCGACCGTTTCATGCTGTTCAAGCTCGCCGCGCATGCGGTGGCCGAGCAGCATGGCCTCGTGTTCTCGCTGATGCCCAAGCCGTTCGCCGATCGGCCCGGCAGCGGCCTGCATTTCCATGTCTCGATCACCGATCGCGATGGCCGCGCGGTGTTCGCGCAAGGCGGCGGCTTGTCCGACCTCGGTCGCGCGGCGCTCGGTGGTCTGCTCGCGCATGCGCCAGCGCTCACCGCCTTGCATGCGCCGACGGTCAATTCCTACAAGCGCCTGGTGGTCGGGCGCTCGCTCTCGGGCACGACCTGGGCGCCGGCCCATATCGGCTGGGGCAGCAACAACCGCACCCTGACCGCGCGCGTGACCGCAGGCCGCATCGAATGGCGCGTGCCCGACGGCAGCACCAATGTCTATCTCGCACTGGCCGGTGTCGCCGCCGCGTTTCTCGATGGCATCGAACGCAAGCTCGACCCGGGCGCGCCGATCGAGGAAGACGTGTATGAATGGCCCGAGGCGCGCTTCGCCGAGCGCGGCGTCTACACGCTTCCGCAAACCCTCGGCGCAGCCCTCGATGCCTTCGAAGCCGATGCCGGCTTGCGCGCCGCCCTGGGCGCGCATGTGAGCAGCCAGTTTCTCGAGCTCAAGCGCATGGAATGGATCGAGTATTGCCGCCAGGTCAGCGATTGGGAATGGCGGCAGTACGGCGCGGCGTATTGACCCTGAGTGCGACCGCCGCCAGCGCGAGCAACACGAGGTCGAGCAGGCCGACCGCGCCGCCGCCGCCGTGATAGCCCTCCTTGTTCACGACTTGCACGCCTGCGTCCTGATGCGCTTTCAGACGTTCGCGGAACTTGGTCAATTCGTCTTGCAAGTTCGGAATCATCGCGTCGATCGCCTGATCGTAGCCGGCCTTGCGCGCGTCGCGCGAAACTTCGCTGAAGCGCACCAGCGACGATGATCCTTTGATCTGGCTGGTCCCCGGCGCGCGGAACAACAGTTTGTGGCTGGCAACGTCGAAGACCGCTGCATCGACCATGGTCTGTACGTCGTAACGGTCGCCATGAATGACGTAAGCGCCGACGATGGTCCAGTACAGCAAGGACAAGGAGCTGGAATCCTTGAATTGCACCTGGTCGAACGAGACCAGCGTAACGACCTCGACGTTGAACATGCGTGCGACTTGTTCGAGGTTGGTGAAACCGCCGCCCGGGCGCAAATACGTGCTCGGAATGATCTCGATCGCGCCGATATAGTCGGGTCCGGTGAAGGCGGCCTTCACGCGTTCGAGGGCGGCGGTTTTGTCGGCTTCGGACAAGTCTGCGCCGCCGATCATGCTGGGCGCGAAGGCAACGCCGACCCGTACCGGCGGGCGCAAGGTGGTCATGCCTGGCGGCAGGTTAGGCGCCGCGCTGGCGTTCGGATAAAGATAATCGACAGCGCTGCCGGAATGCTTTTGCACCGGCGGTGCAAACCACGAAGCGCAGCCGGATAGGGTCAGCGCGAGCGCGGCAAGGGTGAGACAAAGCCAACGGGACATCGGCGCGGCTTGGGCGTGCATCGAGGACTCCTGTCGAGACCGAAATGAATGAGTCCGTAGGATAATCCGGGCATGTCGCAACCCAACAGTCCCATCTCGCTGCTACACGTCCAGATCAACGGCGCGTCGGAAGCCGTCGCGCCTTGCTCCGTGGCCGACCTGCTGACCGCGCGCGGCCTGGCCGGCAAGCGCGTCGCGGTCGAGCGCAATGGCGCGATCGTGCCGCGCAGCCTGCATGCGCAAACCGCGCTGGCCGACGGCGACCGCCTCGAAATCGTGGTCGCGGTCGGCGGCGGCTGATACGCGCGTTCAGC
>CAXBRX010000339.1:0-3929 GCA_963977835.1 uncultured Derxia sp. | reverse complement strand
AAGACGCCGCGCAAGTCATCAGCCGCATGTGCGACCTGGTGATGATCCGCACCTTCGAGCAAGACATCATCGACCGCTTCGCCAAGCATTCGCGGGTGCCGGTCATCAACGGCCTGACCAATGAATTCCATCCATGCCAGGTGCTCGCCGACATCATGACCTGGGTCGAGCATCGCGGCTCCATCCAGGGCAAGACCGTGGCCTGGATCGGCGACGGCAACAACATGTGCAATTCGTGGCTACAAGCCGCGCAATTGCTCGACTTCAAGGTCAATGTCTCGTCGCCGGTCGGCTATGAGATCAACCCCAAGACCACCGGCGTGACGGATTCGCGTCATGTCGAGCAATTCGCCGATCCGATGGACGCGGCACGCGGTGCTGACCTCGTTACAACGGATGTCTGGACCTCGATGGGCTTCGAGGCCGAAAATGCGGCGCGCATGAAAGCCTTCGCGGATTGGCAGGTCGATGAAGCCATGATGGCCGTGGCCAAACCCGATGCGCTGTTCATGCATTGCCTGCCTGCGCACCGCGGCGAGGAGGTGACCGCCGGCGTCATCGATGGCCCGCATAGCGTGGTCTGGGACGAAGCCGAGAACCGCCTGCATGTGCAAAAGGCCCTGATGGAATATCTGGTGATCGGCCGAATCTCGTAATTTCCCCATGCGAAGCATTGTTTATGTTCTGATCGGCGCCGCGGCCCTCGCGGGCTGCACCACCACGGCGACCAACCATTCCGGCAACACGCCCACGCCGCCTGCGGTCATCGCCGCACCGCCGACGGCCACTTCGTCGGGCGGCCAGCCCATCACCATGGGCGTGGGGGCCGAAGACATTGCGCGCCTCGACGCCCTGCTCACGCAAACACGCGAATTGCTGCTGCTCGCGCCCGATGTGGCGCGGCTCAAATGGAATGCTCGGCAACCGGTCGCCAATGCGCGCGCCGAAGCGGCGATGATCGACGGCGCCACCAAGCAGGCCGTCAAGTACAAGGCCGACGCCGGACTTTTCCACGACTATTTCAGCGCCCAGGTCGAGGCGAGCAAATTCGTGCAAAGCCAGATGATCGAACAATGGCGCGCCGCCAAGGCGCCCAAGACGATCACCCTCACACGCTCGGCCGCCCAGATCCAGGCCGCCTCGGACGCGGTCACGCCCAAGGTCATGCAGGCCTTGGCCGATGCGGCACCGGTGCTCAAGATCCCCGGCGCACGCGGTGTGCTCGAAACCCGCGCCAAGGAAATCATGCCGACCAAGTCGGCGCTGTCCGACCCGACCCGCGCGATCGCGATCCGGCCCTTGCTCGAACGCGCGGCGCCCTGAGCACGCAGATATAATTCGCCTGCGCCGAATACCGGACGGCGCAGTGACTGATCCCGCCTCGCCATTCCCGCAGTCGAATCTTTGTGCCCGTTGTTGACTACCCCCCGCGAGCGGTGACCTTTTCCGGATGGACTATGCATGCTTCGAGACTCGGCGGGGCGAGCGTGCGCGATTGACCCCACACACACGGGAACATCCATGAGCAAATCGAAACCCGCGGCCAAGGCGGCCGCTGCGCAACCCAAGAAAGTCGTGCTCGCCTATTCGGGCGGCCTCGACACTTCGGTCATCCTCAAGTGGCTGCAAGACGTCTATCAATGCGAAGTCGTGACCTTCACCGCCGACATCGGCCAGGGCGAAGAAGTCGAACCGGCGCGCAAGAAGGCGTTGCAGATGGGGATCAAGAAGGAAAACATCTTCATCCAGGATCTGCGTGAAGAGTTCGTGCGCGATTTCGTGTTCCCGATGTTCCGCGCCAACACGGTTTATGAAGGCGAATACCTGCTCGGCACCTCGATCGCGCGTCCGCTGATCGCCAAGCAACTCATCGAGATCGCCAAGAAGACCGGCGCCGACGCGATTTCGCACGGCGCCACCGGCAAGGGCAACGACCAAGTCCGTTTCGAGCTCGGCGCCTATGCGCTGATGCCCAACGTCAAGGTCATCGCCCCGTGGCGCGAATGGGATCTGCTCTCGCGCGAAAAGCTGCTCGCCTACGCCGACCAGCACGGCATCCCCGTCGACTTCAAGAAGCGCAAGGGCGGCGCGCCCTATTCGATGGACGCCAACCTCCTGCACATCAGCTATGAAGGCGGCATCCTCGAGGATCCGGATTTCGCGCCCGAAGAATCGATGTGGCGCATCACGGTCTCGCCCGAAAAGGCGCCGGCCAAGCCGCAGGTCATCGAACTGACCTACGAAAAGGGCGACATCGTCGCGATCGACGGCAAGAAGCTGTCGCCCGCGCAAGTGCTGACGCAGTTGAACATCCTCGGCGGCAAGCACGGCATCGGCCGTCTCGACATGGTCGAGAACCGTTACGTCGGCATGAAGTCGCGCGGCTGCTATGAAACCCCGGGCGGCACCATCATGCTCAAGGGCCACCGCGCGATCGAATCGATCACCATGGACCGCGAAGTGCTCGCGCTCAAGGACGACCTCATGCCGCGCTATGCGCGCATGATCTACAACGGCTATTGGTTCAGCCCCGAACGCACCTTGCTGCAAGGCCTGATCGACGCCTCGCAAGCGACCGTCAACGGCGTGGTCAAGCTCAAGCTCTACAAAGGCACGATCATGTGCGTGGGCCGCAGCTCGAAGAATTCGTTGTTCGATCAACGCATCTCGACCTTCGACGACGACGGCGGCGCCTACAACCAAGCCGACGCGGCCGGCTTCATCAAGCTCAATGCGCTGCGCATGCGCATCGCGGCCAACCTCAAGAAGGGCCGCGGCAAGAAGTAATTCACCATTTGGCGCATTGGTAGGGTGAACCCACCCGACAGATTGGGTGGGTTCACCGAAACCTTCGCGCTTGGAGCAACCGCCTGCGCATGCAAGCATGCGCATCATGGCCCGAGCTCATTGCCGCTTTTCGTGGATGTTGGCGTTCTTCGCTGCGATCTTCATCGCCGCGAAGCTGCCGGTGTTCACGCTGTTTGCGGCCAGTGAAGGACTGCTCGCCACCGCCGATTGTCTTTCCTCGGCCAGCCGCGCCGTCAACAACGATGACGCGCCCGCCCCGGCGGCCAAACCTCATGGCAACACCTGCGCCTGCGTGAGCCAGGCAGCGGGCCTGCCGAGCACCGCGCCCGTCGGTGCGATGCCGGTGCCCGCAGTCGGACACCCGGCAGCACCCTTTGCGCAGCCCGTCCCAACGCTTGCCTTTGCGCTTGCGAGCGCGACCGGACCTCCTGCGCTCCACGCGTAATGACTCGCGCCCGTCTTTTGCCTGCCATCCGGCAACGGTCGCCCGTTGAACTTGTTACGCTGGAGGCCCAGCATGTCAGTATTCACTTTACGTAGCGCCATGACGCCCCATCGTTCCTGGGTCATCGCCATCGGGCTTTTTTTGGCATTCGCGCTTGCCTGGCGGGCCGTCGACCATTTGCCGACCGCCGACGACGAAGCCGGCTTTTTCAGCCATGTCATCGATCAGGACGATGCCATGCCCGACATCCGCCTGCATGACGATCACGAGATCATTCACACCCTCGACGAGTTCCACGGCAAGGTGGTCGTGCTCGTCGTCGGCGCGGCGCAATGCGACAACGATTGCACCGTGGCCTTGCGCCGTGTGGCCACCATGCGGCGCGACCTCGGTGGCGCGGCCAGCCATTTGCAATTGATCTTCGCCTCGCTCGCCACGGCCTCGCCGGTCGCCTTCCAGCCGTATGTGCGTCATTTCGACGATTCCATCATCGCCTTGCACGCCTCGGACGCACCCGCCATGGATCTGATGCGCGAGCGCTTCTCGGCCTTGCGGCATCATCCGTCCGAAAGCACCAGCGAAGCCGAAGCCTTCGGCCGGCAGGCGGCGATCTATGTCTTCGATGCCGACGGACGCTTGCGGCTCGAACTGCCCGACAGCGAAACGACCGATGCCA
>CAXBRX010000338.1:0-3940 GCA_963977835.1 uncultured Derxia sp. | reverse complement strand
CATGCCGGTGATGCCCGCGCCGACCAGCGCCGGCGTATTGGGCATGACGCGCACGACGCGGTCGGTGTCGAGCCAGCGGCCGAGATCGCGCGCACGGATGCCGGCGGCCACGCTCACGATGAGCGGCGCACGCGCACCGCGTTGCAGATGCGGCGCGATTTCGGCGCAGACCGCACGCATGACTTGCGGCTTGACCGCGAGCACGATGACCGAGCACGCACCGAGCGCATCGCTCGCAACTTCATCGACGACGATCCCGTACTTGGCCTGCACCGCGTCGCGCGTCTGTGCATACGGCTCGATGGCGCGGATGCGTTCGGCCGCGACACCGCGTCCGATCAGACCGCCGATGAGCGCCTGGGCCATGTTGCCCGCGCCGATGAAACCGATGCGTTGTTGTTCGAGAGTCATGAGCCATCCGCCTGCGAAATCCGCGCACGACGCGCGGCCGGCACTCTAGCAGCCCGGCCGCGTTCGTGCGTTCAGGACTGCGCCGGCCAATGCGCAAGCAGCGTCGCGTTGCCGCCCGCCGCCGCGGTGTTGATGGTCAAGGTCTGTTCGGCTGCAAAGCGCAACAGGTAATGCGGCCCGCCCGCCTTGGGGCCGGTGCCCGACAGCCCTTCGCCGCCGAAAGGCTGCACACCGACCACCGCGCCGATCATGTTGCGATTGACATAGACATTGCCCACGCGCGCACGCGCCGCGATGCGCTCGGCGCGCGTATCGATGCGGGTCTGCACGCCCAGCGTAAGGCCGTAGCCGAGGCCGTTGATTTCATCGATCAGCGCATCGAGTTCGCTCGCCTTCCAGCGCACCACCTGCAGCACCGGGCCGAACACTTCCTCGGTCACGTCGGAAACACGCGCAACTTCGAACGCGATCGGCGCGATGTAATGGCCGGCAAGTTGTTCGTCCATCGGCGTGCGCGCTATCAATTTCGCGTCGCGATACAAGCGCGCCAGATGCCGTTCGAGATTCGCATGCGCCTCGGCGTCGATGACGGGGCCGACATCGGTATCGAAGCGCGCCGGATCGCCCACGCGCAATTGCGCCATCGCGCCGGCCAGCATGGCCAACAACGGATCGGCCACATCGTCCTGCACGCACAGCACGCGCAAGGCCGAACAGCGTTGGCCGGCTGAACGGAAGGCACTGGTCACCACCGCGTCGATCACTTGTTCATGCAGCGCGGTCGAGTCGACGATCATCGCGTTGATGCCGCCGGTCTCGGCGATCAAGGGCACGATGGGGCGCGCGCCTTGCGCATCGTCGAGCAGATTGCGTGCGATGAGGCGCGCGACCGCGGTCGAGCCCGTGAAAGCCACGCCCGCGCAACGCGCATCGGCCACCAACGCGGCGCCCACGGTTTCACCGGGGCCGTGCAGGCATTGCAGCGCTTCGGCCGGCACACCGGCCGCATGCAACAAGTCCACCATCAGTTGCGCCACGGCCGGCGTTTGTTCGGCCGGCTTGGCCACCACCGCATTGCCCGCGACCAGCGCCGCCACCACCTGCCCCGTGAAGATCGCGAGCGGAAAATTCCACGGACTGATGCAGACGAACACGCCGCGCCCATGCAAACGCAAGGTGTTCGATTCGCCGGTCGGCCCGGGTAGCGCGCGATCGGCCAGCACTTGCGGTGCCTGGGCCGCGTAATAACGGCAAAAATCGATGGCCTCACGCACTTCGGCGAGCGCATCGCCGAGCGTTTTGTGCGCTTCCTTGACGAGCACGGCGCAGAACTCGGCGCTGCGCGCTTCGAGCGCATCGGCGGCGCGGTTCAGGCAGGCGGCGCGTTCGGTCACACCGAGGGCGTTCCACGCGGTTTGCGCTGCCTGCGCGCGCTGCATGGCCTGCGTGACCGCGGCCGCATCAGCCAGCGGCACCGCGGGCACCGGCGTGGCCGCAATCGCGGCGAGGTAAGGCGCACGCGCCGCGCGGCAGGCCAGATCGACCCCGCGCGAATTTGCGCGCGCAGCGCCGTACAACTGCGGCGGTGCCGGCAACGTGGCGGCATTGCTCAATTGCAAGGGCGAAGCGAGCAGATCGACCACCGCGACCGACGCATCGGCCAATTGATGCACGAAGGACGAATTGGCGCCGTTTTCGAGCAGACGCCGCACCAGGTAGGCGAGCAGATCGCGATGCGCGCCGACCGGCGCATAGACGCGGCAGGCGATCGCCGGGTCGGCCAGCACTTCGCGATACACGCCCTCGCCCATGCCGTGCAAGCGTTGCATCTCGAACGGCGTGCCGGCGGCGTGGGCGAGTTCGAGCACGGCGGCGATGGTGCCCGCGTTGTGCGAAGCGAATTGCGGATAGATGTGCGGCGCGGCCGCGAACAGGCGCCGCGCACACGCGAGATACGACAAATCGGTGTGATGCTTGTGGGTGAAGACCGGATAGCCGTCGAGCCCGAGTTCCTGCGCGCGCTTGATCTCGGCGTCCCAATACGCGCCCTTGACCAGCCGCACCATCAAGCGCACGCCATGCTTGCGCGCAAGCGCCGCCACGGCATCGATGACCTGGGCCGCGCGCGTCTGGTAGGCCTGCACCGCGAGGCCGAAGCCGCCCCAATGCGGATGCGCACGCGCGATGTGCGCGAGCAAGGCTTCGAAGACATCGAGCGACAATTCCAGCCGCTCGCTCTCTTCGGCATCGATGGTCAGGTTGATGCCCGCTTGCGCGCCGAGGTCGATCAAGCGCACCAATCGCGGCAACAGCACCTCGAACACCTGCGCGCTTTGCGCTTCTTCATAGCGCGCATGCAAGGCCGAGAGCTTGATCGACACACCATCGGCCGCTTCGGGCGACGCGGCCCGCACGCCGCCGGCCACGCTCTGGATCGCCGCGCAATACGATTCGAGATAGCGCTCGGCATCGGCCTCAGTGCGCGCGCCTTCGCCGAGCATGTCGTACGAAAACCGCAGATTGGGTTGGACCTTGCGCGCCGCCGCGGCTTCGCGCTGCGCATCGGCAATGGTCTGGCCGAGCACGAATTGCCGGCCGAGCAATTGAATGGCGCGCACCGTGGCCGAAACCACGGTCTGCGCGCCCAGGCGCTTGAACAGACCGGGCTCGCCGCCATCGGCCGGCAACAATTTTTTCGACAACGCGATCGCATTCGCCGACAAGGCCGCGATCCAGGCATGTTCGCCGCCCTTGAGGTCGAAAGTCGCGCGGCCGAGCTGGTCGGCGGTCAACGCGACCGCGGTCTCGGCATCGGGCACCCGCAACAAGGCCTCGGCCAGCCGCATCAAGGCCAGGCCTTCGGGTTCGGAAATCGGATATTCCTTGAGCAAGGATTCCATGGCCCAGAACGGCGCCGGATGGCGGCGCACCTCGGTGATCCAGGGCGCGGCGCGCGCGATGACGCGTTGCCAATCGAGGGCCGGGGCGATTTCGTCGAGCAGGCTTTGCACGACGGCGGTTTCGTCGCGCACCGGCAAGGGCAGGCGCGGCGTCAACGGGGTCAGGGCGGGAGCGGCGGGTCGGTCCATGGGCCACCAGAGCGGGCAGATTGATAATTCCGCCAATGTAGTGACTCATTCATGGTGAATTTCACTAAACTTCACCGATTGATCGCCACCAATTCATCACGATGCCGCCAGAAGATAAAGAACTCGACAAGATCGACCGCCGCATCCTGCGCTTGTTGCAGGCGGACGGGCGTTTGTCCACGTTGAAACTGGCCGAAGCCGTGCATCTGTCGCCCACGGCGGTCAACGAGCGCGTGAAGCGCCTGACGCGCGACCGGTACATCCTCGGCTATCACGCCCGGCTCAATCCGGAGCTGCTGGGCGGCGGCATGGTGGTCTTTGTCGAAGTGGTGCTCGATCGCACCACGCCCGATGTCTTCGAGGCCTTCAAGGCCGCGGTGAAAGACCGCCCGGAGATCATGGAATGCCATATGGTCGCGGGCGGGTTCGATTACCTCATC
>CAXBRX010000337.1:0-3948 GCA_963977835.1 uncultured Derxia sp. | reverse complement strand
CATGCGGCCGCGATGCACGTTGTGGGTCAGATGGTCGATGACGGTCAGGCCCTGGCCGCGCGGATGGGCCTGCGCGCCCGCGATCGGTACGAAGTCCACGTCGTAGATGCTGATGTTGCCGATCGCATGCTCCTGCGCATCGCCTTTGCCGCGCCAACGGTCGACGAAATAGATGAGGCTGTCACCGATGCCTTTGATCGCCGGGATGTTGAGTTCCATCGGCCCCGCATGATTCGCGAACGCCCAAGCGCCGAGTTCCTGCGCGCGCCGGTAGGCGAACGCCGCGTCCTGGACCCGGAACGCGATCGCACAGATCGACGGCCCATGCAGACGCGCGAAACGTTGCGCAAACGAATCGGGCTCGGCGTTGATGATGAAATTGACTTCGCCTTGTCGGTACAGCGTCACGCGCTTGTGGCGATGCCGCGCGACGGCGGTGAAACCGAGCCGTTCAAACAATTGACCAAGAGCGACAGGATCGGGCGCGGCGTATTCGATGAATTCGAAACCGTCCGTTCCCATGGGGTTGTCCCAGGGCGTGAATTGCATGCGTGTCTCCAGTAGGGGCGGATGCGGTCGATGCGCGCATCTCATGCGGGGCAGTCTAGGCGGGCGCCGCCGTGCGCGGATTGCGTTTGCGGCGTTGTGCCGCGGCCCCGGCGCAATCAGAATGCGCAAAACACCACGATGGAGACGAAACATGGCGCCGCTCATGCTGGACCGCACCGATCGCAAGATCCTGGACGCATTGCAGCGCAATGCCCATCTCACGAATCAGGAGATCGCCGAGCAGGTGAACCTCTCGCCTTCGCCGTGTCTGCGCCGCATCCGCAAGCTCGAAGAACTGGGCGTCATCCGGCAATACGTGGCCTTGCTCGATCCGGCGCGCATCGGCCTGGGTCTGCTCGCTTATGTGAATGTGCGTTTGGAAAAACACGGCGGTGCGCCCAAGGGCAAGGCGCCGATCGACACCTTCCGCGCGGCGGTCAACACCTGGCCCGAAGTGGTGGCTTGTTATGCGATGACGGGCGAGATGGATTACCTGTTGCGCGTGCATGTCGAGGACCTCGACCATTTTTCGCGCTTCGTGATGGACAGCCTGCTCAAACATCCGAGCGTGCTCGATGTGAAATCGAGCTTTGCGCTCGAACGCATCAAGGACACCACCGCCTTGCCGCTTGGGCATCTGGCCTGAAACGCGCCGACCGGAAGCCAGCCGAACGCGGCCGAATCGAAGCGCCGCAGCGCCCCGCGCGTTCAGGGAATCGCCACCGAGACGCTGACCTGGCTGCTGTCGGCGGTCTGGCCTGCGGTATCGGTCGCGCGGGCAAAGTAGGACCACACACCGTTGTCGTTGCGCGTGAGCGCGATCTGCCATTGGTAAGGCGCGGCGGTATCGGTGCCGAGCACGATGGCGTTGCCGAAGACATCGAGCCGGTAGAACACCACCTTGACGACACCGCGGTCGTCGCTGGCCGCGGCGCTCAAGGTCAGGGTGCCAGCCTGGGTGACCGATTCCGGACTCGCGACCAAGGACACGGCCGGCGGCGCATCGGACGAATCGGAATTGTCGAACCCGATCACCACGCTGCCGTAACAAGCGGCGAGCGCCGACAACGCGATGGCCGCGACGGCGCGTGCGAACCAGACGCGGACGGAACCAGCACGAAGGGAAGAACGGCGGCGCGCATGCATGATGGGCACATGCTAGCGCCGCCGGGCGCGCGGCGAAACTTCGGGCCGCGGAAAGCAGCGCGGCACGCCTGCGCAGTGTTCACCCGCTCAGCTCACGCACGCCGCAGCGCCGCTCAGGCGGCGGCCGCCGCGCGCACCGATGCTTGACCGAACCAATCGAGCGCTTCGGTATCGAGCCGCAGGGTCAAGCATTTGGCCGCGCCGCCCGACTTCATGAATTCGGACAAGGGCGTGGCGACCACGCGCAAACCGGCGTCTTGCAGCGCTTGCGTCAACGCGGGCGTGGCTTGATTGACGACCACGACGTCGTCGAAGCCGACCGCATTGCAGGCAAACGCGGCAGCGTCTTCGGCGCCGACCGCGATGCGCTTGTGCGCCGGCACGCGCGCTTCGACTGCGGCGCGGCTTTGCGCCTCGAACGCGCCCGGGTTCCACAACAGCACGCCATCGGCGAGCGGGCAGAAACAGGTGTCGAGGTGGTAATAGCGCGGATCGACCAGGCGCAGCGCGACGACTTCGACATCGAGGTGTTGCGCAAGCCAGGCCGGCGCGCGCGCATCGGTGCGAAAGCCATGGCCGACCCAGAGCACCGGCGCATCGGTGCTGTAAAGCGCATCGCCCGCGCCTTCGAACGCGAGGTAATCGCCGGGGGCATGCGGCATGTCGAGCACGGTGTAACCGGCCGCGGCGAACCAGCGCGCAAAGTATTCGCGCTCGCCCTGACGTTCGGGATGCGCGAAATTGCTCGGGACGAATTGCCGGCCGAAGACCAAGCCTGCGTTGGCGGTGAAAACCATGTCGGGCAGACCGGCACGCGGCGCCACGAGCTCGATGCGCGCCTCGCGCCCCAGCACTTCGCGCAATTGCTCCCATTGCCGCAAAGCCAGATCGTGACTGACCGCGCCGAGGTTGCCTTGCATCCACGGATTGATTTCGTAATCCACATTGAAATGCACGGGCGGGCACATCAGCACACGGGCTTTGGTCATCGCGGCGGTCCTCCATCGGGGGTTGGCAAAGCGGCCGGCAAGCCCCGGCAGCGCGAGCATTGTGGGCGCCTGCCGCCGTAGATTGTTTGCGTTTCTTGCCTGCGCTAAGCGTCTTGGCGCAAAATCCTTGCACCATGAGCGACTTTGACGAGAATTTTGACCGCACCGACCGCCGGTTGCTGCGCGCCTTGCAAACCGCCGGCCGCTCGGGCAAGGTCACCTTGATCGGCTTCGACGCCACGGAGCCGCTGCTCAACGCCATGAAGGCGGGAGAGATCGCGGGGCTGGTGGTGCAGGATCCGTTTCGGATGGGATATCTCGGCGTTAAGACTGCGGTTGCTGCGGCGCAGGGCAAGAAGGTCGAAAAGCGCATTGACACTGGCGCGCGTTTCGTCACTGCCGCGAATCTTTCCGATCCGGAGGTGAAAGAATTGGTTTCGCCCGATCTGAAAAAATGGCTGGAATGATCCCGCCCCTGCGCCCCGAAACCATTCGGTTGTTGGCGCCATACCTGTGCCTCATCGCCGTCTTTCTTCTGTTCTCCTTCGTCGCGCCTCCGGCATTCCACAGCGGCTACAATCTCAAAACCCTGTTGACCCAGTCGGTCATCGTCGGTATCGGCGCGTTGGGCATGACCTTGGTGATTGTAAGCGGCGGTATTGATCTCAGTGTGGGGTCGATCATCGCCTTGTCCACGGTGCTCATGGCGCAGATTCTGCGGATGTATCCGGAACCCGGCACTGGATGGCCGTGGCTGGCGTTGGGCGCGGCTGTTGGAACTGGTTTTCTCTGTGGCCTTTTCAACGGATTTCTCTCGGCACGCCTGCGCATTCTTCCTTTCATCGCCACGTTAGGCAGCATGTTGATCTTTCGCGGCGTCGCCAAATGGATGGCACAGGAACAAACGGTCACGGCTCCTGTGTCGTGGATCAATTCGCTGATGGAAGTCGATCCGGTTCCATCCTGGTTGCTGCTGGCTTCCGGTGTGTGGATCCTGCTGGCCCTGGGATTGGTGGTCGGATTCATGCTTCGCTATACGGCGTTCGGGCGTTATGCCTATGCAATGGGATCGAACGAAACCGCTGCGCGCTACTGCGGCATTCCCGTGGTGCGGCAGCGGTTGTGGATCTATGGATTGGGCGGCGCGTTCGCGGGCATCGACGGGCTGCTGCTGCTCGTGGCGCTCGCGGCCATCTTCATGCGCGGCTTCGACGAAGCGATTCTTCTCGCGGTCGGGCTCGTCGGCGTCTATCTCACACTCAAC
>CAXBRX010000336.1:0-3966 GCA_963977835.1 uncultured Derxia sp. | reverse complement strand
AAAGCCGGGCGCACGAGAGCGTAAAAACTCACCATCGCGGCGACCGGATTGCCCGGCAGGCCGAACAGATAGCAATCGCGCTGGGCGCTTGCGCTGCCCTGGGCGTGCAAACGGCCGAAAGCCATCGGCCGCCCGGGGCGCAGCGCGAGCGACCAGGCGCAAACCTCGCCGAGCCGTGCCAGCAAGGCGCGCGTATGGTCGGCATCGCCCATGCCCACGCCACCCGAAGTGATGACGGCGTCGGCATGGGCGCAGGCATGCATGAAGGCGGCTTCGAGACGTTCGGGCACGTCGGGCACGATGCCGAGGTCGAGCACTTCGATGCCCAGGCGTTCGAGCATGCCGCGCACGCCGGCGCCGTTGCTGTCATAGATCTGTCCGGCGCCGAGCGTGCTGCCCGGTACGCGCAACTCGTCCCCAGTCGAAAAATAGGCGACGCGTGCGCGCCGTCTGACCACCACTGACGCGATGCCGAGCGAAGCGCTCAAACCCAGGTCGGCCGGAGTCAGGCAACGGCCTGTGGCCAAGGCGGTCTGCCCGCGCCGCAAGTCTTCACCGGCACGGCGCCGATGATCGCCCGCCCGCACACGGGCCGTTTCGGGCACCACGAGTTGTTCGCCGTCTTGCGTGCAACGCTCGATCGGGACCACGGTGTCGCAGCCTTCGGGCAGCACGGCGCCCGTCATGATGCGCACACAAGCGCCCAACGGGACCGGATTCGGATAAGGATGGCCCGCGAGGGCAGCACCGATCACCTGGAGCCGCAACGGATACGCGCCGCATTGCGCGCCCGCGAAGGCATAGCCGTCCATCGCGGAATTGTCGTGCGCCGGCACATCGATCGGCGAGATCAGATCTTCGGCCAATATGCGTCCCAGGCCTTCGGCCAAGGCGACAGTCTGCGTTTCGCCGACGGGTTCGATGCTTGCCTGGATGACCTCGTGCACGGCGTCGACCGGCAAGGCGTCGGCATCCAAGGAAGACAAGCGCGCGGCGATCTCGTGCAGCGAGTTCATGAACGGCCGGAATGAGGTGGGCAACGGTGCGAGTTTAGCCGCCGATGTAACTCATCTCGACCTTGCGTAGTTCGGCGGTGGCCGCGCCACGCAGTTCCGAGTAGCGATCCTGGCGTTGTTGCCACAGATGGGCGAGCGCGGCGCTGATCTGGGCGTCGTCATACTCGCCGCGCAGCAACGCGCGCAAATCATGGCCGCGGCTTGCGAACAGGCACAGGTAGAGCTTGCCGTCGGTCGACAGGCGCGCCCGCGTGCAATCGTGGCAAAAGGCATGGGTCACGCTGCTGATGACGCCGATCTCGCCAGCGCCGTCGCGGTAACGCCAGCGCTCGGCCACCTCGCCCGGATAATTCGGCCCGATCGCCTCGATCGGATGCACGGCGTCGATCGTGCGCACGATCTCCTCGCTGGGCACCACATCGTCGAGGCGCCAGCCGTTGCTCGCGCCGACATCCATGAATTCGATGAAGCGCAGGATGCAGCCGCTGTTGCGGAAATGCCGCGCCATGGCGACGACCTGCGTGTCGTTGATGCCGCGCTTGACCACCATGTTCACCTTGACCGGCGCCAGCCCAGCCGCCTGCGCGGCTTCGATGCCTGCGAGCACGTCGGCGACCGGAAAATCGACGTCGTTCATTGCGCGAAACACCGTGTCGTCGAGCGCATCGAGCGAGACCGTCACGCGGCGCAATCCGGCATCGGCCAAGGCGCGGGCCTTGCGCGCGAGCAAGGCGCCATTGGTCGTCAGCGTCAAATCGATGGGTTGACCGCTGGCGGTGCGCAATTGCGCGAGCATGGAAACCAGGTCTTCGACATGCCGGCGCAACAAAGGCTCGCCGCCGGTCAGACGCAGTTTTTCGACGCCGTGCGCGATCGCAATGCGCGCGACCCGCGTGATTTCTTCGAAGCTCAATAAAGCGTCATGCGGCAAGAAGGCGTAATGCGCATCGAACACCTCCTTGGGCATGCAATAACGGCAACGGAAATTGCAGCGGTCGGTGACGCTGATGCGCAGATCGTGCAGTCGTCGTCCGCGCCGGTCGGTCAGCAGGCCCGTGGGCACCGCGGCCAGGCGCGGAATCTCGGGCACCGGACCCACGCGGCCATCGGCGATGGGAATGATGCGTTCAGTCATGACGCTCGAGTGTATCGGCAATCGCGGTCGCCAAATCCTCGTGTCCACCAGGGCAACTCCCAAGCTGCAACGCGTCGATACGCTTGCGGTGTTGCAGCATGGCCGTGGGAGTCCACAATGCCCGCTGGCACCGGCACTGATCGATATGCTGGGCGTGCTGCGACGCAATAGTGGGCAATTCCGCTTCGATACCTTGGTTTCTATCCACCGGGAAGGATCGACTCATGATTCGCATGCGAACCGAGCACGACACGTTCGGCCCCATCGATGTGCCGGCCCAGCATTTGTGGGGCGCGCAGACCCAGCGCGCACTCGAGCATTTCGCGATCGGCACCGAGCGCATGCCGCTCAATCTGATCCATGCGCTGGTGCGCATCAAGCGCGCTGCGGCTGAAGTCAATCGCGATCTAGAACAACTCGACCCCGAGCTTGCGCGCGGCGTCATCCTCGCCGCCGACGAAGTGCTCGATGGCCGTTGGGACGACGAGTTTCCGTTGCCGGTCTGGCAGACCGGCTCGGGCACCCAGACCAACATGAACGTCAACGAGGTGCTGGCCAACCGCGCCTCGCAATTGCTCGGCGGCGAGGCTGGGGAAGGGCGTCTCGTCCACCCCAACGACCATGTCAATCGCGGGCAATCGAGCAACGATGTATTCCCGACCGCCATGCATGTGGCGGCAGCGTTTGCGATCGACCGCGATCTGCTGCCGGCACTCAATGTCCTGCGCGACACTTTGGCCGACAAATCGCACGCCTTCGCCGCGATCGTCAAGATCGGCCGTACCCATTTGCAGGACGCGACGCCGATCACCCTGGGGCAGGAGTTTTCGGGCTATGTCGCGCAACTCGACAGCGTACGGCGCGCCATCGCCTTGAGTCTGCCCGGGCTGTTCGAGCTCGCGCTCGGAGGAACCG
Organism: uncultured Derxia sp.; assembly: GCA_963977835.1. GTDB lineage: Bacteria > Pseudomonadota > Gammaproteobacteria > Burkholderiales > Burkholderiaceae_E > CAXBRX01. Next base: position 900 of record CAXBRX010000336.1, on the reverse strand, counting down.
CCGTCGGCACCGGATTGAATGCGCATCCGCAGTTCGGCACCCGGGTGTCCGAAGAACTCGCCCGTTCGAGCGGTCTGCCTTTCGTGAGCGCACCGAACAAATTTGCCGCGCTCGCGGGCCACGAAGCGCTCGCCTTCGCACATGGCGCTTTGCGCACGCTGGCGGCGGCCTTGTTCAAGATTGCGAACGATGTCCGTTGGCTCGCGAGCGGGCCGCGCTCGGGGCTAGGCGAGATCACGATTCCCGAGAACGAACCCGGCAGTTCCATCATGCCCGGCAAGGTCAACCCGACTCAATGCGAAGCGCTCACCATGGTGGCCTTGCAGGTGATGGGCAACGACGCGGTGATCGGCATGGGGGCCGCGTCGGGAAACTTCGAGCTCAATGTCTACAAGCCTTTGCTCATCGACAACTTCCTGCGCAGTGCGCGTCTGCTGGCCGATGCGATGCGCTCGTTCGAGCATCATTGCGCGCGTGGCATCGAGCCCAACATCGCGCGCATGCGTCAGTTGCTCGACCAGAGCCTCATGCTGGTCACGGCCTTGAACCCGCACATCGGCTACGAGAAAGCAGCGCAGATCGCCAAGAAGGCCCACGCCGACGGCAGCACCTTGCGCGAAGCCGCGCTCGCACTCGGCCATGTGAGTGCGGAAGAATTCGACGCCTGGGTGAGACCGGGCGACATGGTCTAGCGCGGTACCAGACCACAAAAACAAACGAGCCCGCACTGGGCGGGCTCGTTGCGTCCTGCATCGAGATCGGCGTGCCTGCGCACGCCGGATCGATCATTGCGGCATGCGCAGGGGCGGGTACAGGCTGCCCTTGGTCTCGACCAATTCGAGCGGACCTTCGCTGACCGGAGGCAGCGCCTTGCGTTCGCGCGGCGCACGCGCGGGCGGA
>CAXBRX010000335.1:0-3970 GCA_963977835.1 uncultured Derxia sp. | reverse complement strand
GAGGATGACAGTGCTCTTCGACTCGGCGCCGAGCTGGAGGGCATGAATCGCATGCGAGGTGATCTCGTTGATGTCGAGGTGGGCGGGATGGAGCTCATCCGCGCCCGATTCGATCGCGGAAAGGTCGAGGAGGTCGTTGATCAGCGCCAAAAGCCGGTTCGAGTTCTTGAGGATGATCTTCAGGAACTCGGGGTCGGCCGCGCGGCCTTCTTCGAGCGCTTTCCGCGCGCGGTCCAGTGCGCGGCGCGCAGCCCGCCCCCGGCCGCGGCGACAAACAACACCGGCGCATCGGGTGCATCGCCCTGGGCCAGCCGCGCCTGATGCCAGCGCGTGAAATCGGCGACCAGCTCGGCGCGCTGGTCGGGGCCGGGGCGAAATTGCGTGCCGTACAGCGCGTGGTTGTCGGCGTGGGTGCTGGCCAGGGTCACCAGCACCATCGGCAGCAAGGCGAGCGATGGCAGGCCGTGCCGCTTGGGCCAATGCACGAAGACCAGCACGCCGAACATCATCCAGACCGCAAGCCCGATGAAGACGATTGCGAGCGCGCCCAGGCTTTCGCCCAGCCATTGCGGCATCCAATAAAACCCGAGGATGAGCCCGGCAAAACAGACCAGCACCGCGGCCATCACGCGTCGCGTCGCGGGCGTGAGCCCGGCGCGCTGAACGGCGGCCGCGCGTTCAGGCTGAGGTTCAGTCGCGCCGTCGACGGTGCAGGTCATCAACCATTGCCGGCGCACGATCGTGAAAGCAAAGAAGGCGCTCGCCACCACCGCCAGGACGACGGCGAACATGCGCCGGTCGGCATCGACGCGCATCGCATAGAACGCGGTCGCGGCCACGAGCACGATCGTCATGCCGATCCGCAGCCAGACCGCGCGATGCGCCGCCCAGCTCCCGACCGCGCCGAGCAGGATCTGGGTGCCGATGATCTGGGCCATCGCGCTCAGGAAGACCTGGGTGTTCTCGGTGACGGTCGCCGCCGCGAACCCGGCCGCACATATGCTGGCCAGGATGGGCGCGAAAAAACGCACCGGCCGTCCGATGACCGACATGATCAGCGCATGCGTGGCCACCTGCAGCGCACACAACGCGGCCAGGCCGGTGGTTTCAGGTTCACGCGGCGCAAACGTGGCGAGCATGCAGGCCGCGACCAGCAGCCCAAAATAGCCGAAGCCGCGCGGCACCCAGGTGCGCGTTTTTTCGGCAAAGCGCTGCACATCGTGCGGGACCGGCTCATCGCGCGGGTAGCGCTGGCCGAGCAGAAGACGTGTGGTGTACCAAAGCGCCGCCGCCCAGAGCAGCACCGACAGACCGAACAACCAGGCCTGGCTCGGACGCACGCCGGCGAAGGCGTCGCGGCTGCCGAACTGGGCATAGAACTCGCGGGTCTGATCGACGAGGCCGAGCATGGCGACGCCGACCAGGAAGGCGATGACCGGATAGATGCACAACCAGAGCACGCGCGCGATGTAACCGGAGCGCTGGCCGAGACGCTGTATCCAGACGCCGACCCGCCGCCCGGGACTGCGCCAGAAATTGCGCCAGGCCCGCACGATGGGCCAGGATGCGAGGCTGTTGGACACCGGGTTGCCTTGAACCTGGCCGGGTTGCGCGATCGATCCCATGGGCGAGCACCTCCTGGCCGACCATGCTAGTCAGGCCGGGACGGGGCGCCGATCCCGCGAATGCGGCGGGGCTAGAACTGGCCGAGGAACAGATAGGCGGCGCGATTGCCGCCGGGCGCGAACCCGAGGCCGAAGTACAAGGGGCCGAGCGGACTGTCGACCGCGATGAAAGGCGCGATCGACCAATGGCGCTGGTCATCGGTGCCGAAGGTGGTGTCGCGCACGCGCCCGGTCTCGAGCGACAGGCCGGCGAAGGCGCCGCGCAGCAAAGGCGTGTCGAAGATGCGGCCTTGGTAGAGCACGCGCCCGAATTGCATCCGTTCGCCGAGGAATTGGTCGGGCCGGTACCCGGACAGGACGAGCGGTCCGCCGAGCCGGAACTGATCGTACAAAGGGATCGCCTGATCGCCCAGACGCCCGCCGGCCTTGAACGCCAGTTGCAAGGTGTGCGGCCCGCTCGAAAAGGCCGAATTCAGATCGACGAGCCAACGCCCATAGTCGGTTTGACCGCCGAGGCGATCACGCGAAACGAAGGTCTCCAACAAGCCGCCGACGCCTTCGCGCGGGAAATTCACCGAATCGAGCGAATCGATGCGCAATTGGGTGCGCCACGCGCCCTGGGCAATCCGACTATCGGCACTTTCGAGCGAGGCCGGACCGATGTCGAGCGAAAAGCGCCGGGTGCCGCGGACCAGGCCCGTGCGCCATTCGGCGACATGCCCGAGATTGGCGCCGACATCGAGGCCGATCGCGCGTGTGACTTCGTCGAAGCGGGCGATTTCATGCCCATCTTCATAGACGGCCAGCAAGCGCCGCGATCCTTCGACCCGCGGCGCAATGAAGAAATGCTGGTCGACATCGAGCGGCTGATGGAATTCGGCCGATGCGCGCGCTTCGGCACCCAGGCGCAGATCGAGGCGCAATTCGCCGCCGAGGTCGTTCATCCAGGTGCGCCGGTAGCGGCCGTACAAGTCGAAGGTGGAATCGCCGCGCAGATCGGATTTGAGGCCGAGTCCGAAGCGCGCATATCCGGGGCCCCAGGGCTTTTCGGTCACGACCACGGTCAGCACCCGTTTGCCGTCGATGTTCTCGATGCGATACCCGACATGGGCGAAATCGCCGCGGCCGTACAGGCGGCGCAGATCGGCATCGAGCGTGGCCTGATCGAACACCGCGCCCGCATGGGTGTTCATGTCGGCCAGCAGGACTTCTGGATTGACCACCTGCGTGCCTTCGATGCGCACCGCATCGATGCTGCGCTCAGGATTGCGGGCCAGCGCCGGCCCCTGGCCCGCGCGCCATTGCGCATAGGCCTCGGGCGTGAGCGAATAACGCGACAGCCGATCGGCGACCTTGCGCGCGGCCTCGACCCCCACCGGCACGATGCCCGGCATGTTGTCGAAATCGGCCGCGGAAAAATCACCGAGTTCGGGCGCGATCAGGATGTCTTCGGGCTGCAATTCGCGGATCGAGCGCTGCACATTCTGTTCGGTCAGGATGGCGAGCATCTGGGCCGAAATGCCGATCACCGAGCCGAGCTGGTCCCGGCGCAGCAAGGGCGTCCCGACATTGACCGCGATGATCACGTCCGCCCCCATGGCGCGCGCGACATCGACGGGCAGATTGCGCGTGAGCCCGCCGTCCACATACAGCTTGCCGTCGAGATCGAGCGGCGCGACCACGCCCGGCACCGCCATGCTCGCGCGGATCGCGGTCGCGAGATCGCCGCGGCTGAACACCGTCATCTGGCCGGTCGTGATGTCGGTCGCGATCGCACGAAACGGGATCGGCAAGGTGTTGAAATCGCGCTCGCCCTTGAGCCTGACCAGCGAACGCAACTCGGCTTCGAGCGCGATGCCCGACACGGCACCGCGCGGCAGACGCAGGCCATCGGCGCCGAGGCCGAATTGCGGCCCGATGAAAGGCACCAGATCTTCGCGCTTGGCGCGCATCGACATTTCATCGCGCGCCGGATCGTCGGTGAACAAGGTGCGCGTCGTCAGATGCGGCAACGCGATTTCCATTTCGTCGAGCGTATTGCCCGACGCATACGACGCGCCGACGATGGCGCCCATGCTGGTGCCGACGATGACATCGACCGGCACATGCAATTCTTCGAGCACGCGCAGCACGCCGATGTGAGCCGCGCCACGCGCGCCGCCGCCCGACAGCACCAGGCCGATGCGCGGGCGTCCGCGCGCGGCCGGGGAGATCGGCGCCGCATTGGTGATCGGTGCCGCGGTGGTGGCCGGCGCCACGATGGCGTCAACCGCGCGCACCGGCAACGCCGTCAGCGTCGCCGCCAACGAGACGATGCACAGGCGCAGCCAATGTCCAGACCGATA
>CAXBRX010000334.1:0-3992 GCA_963977835.1 uncultured Derxia sp. | reverse complement strand
GGTTCAAGGGGCGCGGCATCAGGCGGGTAGCACCTTCATCGGTTTCATCGCCGGTCTGATCACCGGGTTGGCGATCGCGGTGCTGGTGGCTTTGTTCATCACCAAGGCGCCGATTCCGTTCATCGACAAAGGCGGCACCGCCAAGCCCGACGCGGCACCGGCGGCCGGCGCGGCCTTGCCCGATCCGAACAAGCCGTTCGTCAAGGAAGCGGCCCAGCCCGCGCCGGCCCAGACGCCGGCTGGGCAGCCGGCCGACGGCGTGCTCGGCGCGGTCGTCGCACAGGTGCCCTCGATCACCGCGTGCTTCCGTCTCGACGAGGGACCCGCAACCGGGTTGCTGCGGCCGCACGACGAACTGCTCACCCGTGCGGGCGAGCACGGCGCGCTTCGAAGAGAGCGCTAGCCGCACCGTCACGGACAAGAACGCCGATCTTGCCGCCGAACTGACGACGCAGAAAATGGCGGCGGCCGATTTCGAACAATTGTTCGAGGTAGTCGGCGTAGCTGAGCAGGCGCCCTTCACGATGATGGATCAAGGCCTTGTCGTTGCCGACCTGGCCGATCAGCAAAGCGGTGTCGGGCGGCGCATCGAGCGTGGGCTGCCAGGCCATCTTGGCGCGGATCAATGCCGCCTGCCGATGGGCGTCGTCGAGGTTGAAGCGAAACGCTTCGAGCGCGCGCGCAACCTGCGCATGGTTCGTGCGCCAGGCATTGAGCAGATCTTCGAGAAAGCGCAGCGGATGGCCGACGGTATCGATGACCGGAATGCCCAGACGGGTCAGCGCAGCGCCGAGGCAAGGCGTCAATTCGCAGCCGATCACGAGCGCATCGGCAAAAGCGGCCTCGATCAATTGGTCCGCCGCCGGCGGCAATTCGGTCGCGTAATGCACGCGCGCCCAGCCGTCGTGGTCGGGCGCGAGTCCGACCGCGCGATAGAAGGCCTCGGTGTCGAAGCCGCGATTCCACGCGACGCTCGAAATCGGCAGATCGGTCACCTGCCGCAAGGACCAATCGAGGATGCGCATCAACCATTCGATGCTCGGGTTGGCCGCGGGCGGGCCGCCTGGCACTGCGCTCGGACGCAGGATGTCGCCGGTGAAGACGATGCGGCGGATCGCGTTGGGGACGGTTCGGGTCATGGTGTCACGCAGCGTGCGGCCTCGGCTTCGTCTTGCAGCGCGATGACGCGCAGATAGTTGGCAAGCCGATTGTCTTCGAGCCGGCGGTACAAGGGGTGATCATGCAAGGGCGACAACAAGGTTGCGAGTTCGGCTGCCGCCGGATGCGTGCGGTCGAACAGCACGCCAAGACCGAAGACGCCCGGGATGTTGGCCCAGAAGAACTCGTCCTCGTGATCGGCCGCAAAGTCTTCGACCGCGGTCAGCACGCCATTGCGCGGACCGCCTTCGTTCATGGCGACGGCGAAAGCACCGCAGCCGCGGAAGCCGCCGCGGATGGCTTGTTTGCTGTTGCGCGTCACGCCATGCTCCCAAGAGAAAGTCTGGCGGAACTGGGCCGGGATGCGATCGGGCGCGTAATACATGTCGCGCCGCGCCCACGGCCAGCCGACGTCGTGCATGAAGATCAGCAAGGGTTTGCCGGCCGCACGTTGGCGGGCGTGGATCGCCTTGAGTTCATGGTAGACGGTGTACCAGTTGTGATCGCCGTCGATGAACCACGCGTCCTGGGCCGCAAGCGTCGGGATCACATCCAGACTCAAGCCCGCGATGTGCTGGACATGCGAACGATTCGCCTCCATCCATTGCAGGAAGGCCGCGCCGGGGGCCGGATCGATCGAGGTCAGGCATCCCTTGCGCGCGCCCAGCCAATCGGCGAGGACGGTGGAATTGCCGCCGTGTTCGGCGCCGATTTCGCAGATGGTCTGTACGTTGGCGAGCGCCAGGGCTTCGAGGGTGATCGCCGAGAATTCGGCCATCGAATGGATGAGCAGGTTTTCGGTCATGTCGTTGCGCGCATGGAAGTGGGTTCGGTGCTGTTCGCGCTGGGCGCGTCGGCCGGTAGCTCGATGCGTTTGACCAGCGGGCGGAAGACGACGCGCAGCACCCAGGGGGTCGAGGTCGGCTTGGCCGGCGGCGCGAAGTACAAGAAGCTCTCAGGCGAACCCAGCGACAACAGATTGCCGAGCAGCACTTCGCAGCCTTCGGCCATCGCGTTGGGCAGCAGGTCGATCTCTTGTTGCCGCGTCGCACTCGTGAATTGCTGGTGCGCAGGCATGGCGCGCGCCGATTCGAGCTGCACCAGGGAATTTTCCTGGCCGAACATGAGCCCGACCGAATATTCGTTCTTGCCGAGCGGGATCAGTGCCGCGTAATAGCCTTCGAACGTCGGCAAGGCTTCGATTTCGGTGATCGAGGTTTGCGTCTTGCCCGCGATCATCACCGGCAGTTTCACGGTGTCGGTGCGGAAGTCGATGGCGTTCAATTTCAGTTCGAAACGGCGCAGCGTGAACAATTGCAGCGCCAGGTCGAGCCCCATGTTGCGCAGCTCCGACGGCACATGCATGCGTACCGTCGAATTGACGTACATCGGCCCGAGCCGGTGCAGGTCTTCGCGCGCGGCGGCGAAATCGGCCAAGGGCAAAGCGTCTTTCACACCGAGGTTCACGTCGTGCGAGAAGGTCTCGAAAAATGCCGCTTCGTCGCGCGTGGGCAGGAACATCAGACGGGCGAAGGCGGCGCGGGCGCCGTGTTCGCGCGCAAGCGGCAGGTCGGCGCAGGCGCTGCGCGATGCGCTGGGCAAATCGTCGATGAATTCCAGGCAGGCGCGTTGCGCTTCGCCGCGGTGTTCGAGCTGGCGCGCGGTGACATGCGCGCTCTTGCGTTTGGAGCGGCCATCGTCTTCGTAGCCGACGACCGAGCCGTAATCGGTGGTGCACAACTGTTCGATCAAGGCCACGTAAGTCATCAAGGCTTCGAGCAGGCGGCCGTCGAAACGATCGGGCCCGAAATACCCGCGGCGCTGGTCATCTGCGCGCGGCACGTCGCGCAACAGCAGGTAACGGCCTTCGACCTTGATCTGGAAGGCTTCTTCGAGAATGTCCTGCACGAGGTTTTGCACCGTCCCCGCGTAACCGAGGTCGACGAGCATCAGGGTCTCGCCGGGCTGCGGATCGAGCTGGCGGCGCAGATGCGCGATCAATTGGGTGCGGAACTGCGCCGAACGCTCGACAATGCGGCGCATGTAATCGGCGCTCGTCACTTCGCGCAGGTATTGCTGCTCGGCATTTTCATGGCCGCCGAATTTGCGGACCAATCCTTGAGTTTCGGTTTCGGTCAGCAGCAATTGCCGGCACATCGCCGGGATGTCGGCAAAGGCCGAGGTCAGCGCGAGATAGGCGAGGATGTCGGCGCTTTTGGTAAAGCTCGACGCGAACGCGGTGAAGCGGCTGATTTCGGCGCTGTACGCGGGCGGATCGTCGCTGCTGCGCAGGTGCTCATAGACCTGCATGGGCAGGAAGCCGTCGCGCATCAGAAAGCACAATTTGACTTTGCTACCGGCTTGCACGAGTTCGCGCGCTTCGCTTTGCACCCAGCGCACGAAGCCGTACATGATGGGGCCGAGCGTGGCGTAACCGACCCGTTCGGCCGGCTGCGTATGGCGTCGCGCATGCTCGGCAAGTTGCGGGCGATGCGGCAGCAATGGCGCCACGGTGGCGCGCAAGGCGTCTTCGGAGAGCAGCAAGGCGGTGCTTTCGAGGCGCCATTGTTCGGCCAGCCAGGGGTCGCCTTGCACCAGATGCAGGGAATGGAGGCCGTGCTTTTCGACCGCCTCCCAGGTATCGCCGCTGAGACGATACGCTGAGACAGACACTCCGACCGGCGGCTCTGACGAGCCTTCGACCCTCACGGTGCCGCTGATCGAGCCCTTGCCTGAGGCCGCGCTGACCGCCCCCGGCACCAGACCAAGCAGCCCCACGCAGAACAGCATCGCAACCGCGACGCACGCGAAACGGAACCTGTGGTGCTTCACCA
>CAXBRX010000333.1:0-3997 GCA_963977835.1 uncultured Derxia sp. | reverse complement strand
AAAGGCGGCAGACCGCTTGCATGGGTCGCGAGGAGCTTGGCGGTGTCGGCGCTGTCGAGCGCGGGCGCATGCACCGCCATGCCGAGCCGGTCGCGCACATTGCGCAGCGCGAGCACCACCCCGTCCGTCGAACGGCTGGTCTGCTCGGTCAGGATGCGGCTCAGGCTCACGATCTCGCCGCGAAGATGGCGCACTTCGCGCGCACGCAGATCGAGCAACAGCCAGACGACGAAGGCCGTGACCACCGCGACCATCAGCACGGTCAGGCCGAGCACGGCGCGCGCCGACGCGTTGCGCCACCAACTCCAGCCTTCTTGCTGCGCCTGCTCCATCACGTCCCGTCCTTCGGCCTGCAACGGGTGCCGCACCCGCCGTCTGCAACAGTAGCCCGGGCGTGTGCAGGGTTTATGCAATCCCCTTTTGTCGCGCAGGGGATTGGCGGGAATCTCCCCATGGCAGGTCGCTCAGCCACGTCAGTCCGGCCGAGGTGCCGGCACGCGGTCGGTATTCGCAGCCGATGTGGCCGGTGTAGCCGAGGGCGTCGATGAGGTCGAACAAATAGGGGTAGTTCACCTCGCCGGTGTCGGGCTCATGGCGGTCGGGCACGCCCGCGATCTGCAGATGGCCGACGCGGCCGGTCGGCAGATAGTGCTTGAGCTTGGTGGCGAGATCGCCTTCGACGATCTGGCAATGGTAAAGGTCCATCTGCACCTTGAGATTGGGCGCGCCGATGGTTTGCACCAAGGCATGCGCTTCGTCCTGGCGGTTGAGCAGATAGCCGGGCATGTCGCGCGGGTTGATCGGCTCGATCGTCAATGCAAGGCCGGCCGCGGCGGCTTCGCGCGCGGCCCAGGCGAGGTTGGCCGTGTAGGTGGCGAGCAAGGCCGCGCGTTCGCTGCCCGCCGGCATGAGGCCCGCCATCACATGCACACGCGGGCAATCGAGGGCTTGCGCGTAATCGAGTGCGAGCGCAATGCCGCGTTTGAATTCGTCTTCGCGCCCGGGCAAGCAGGCGAGGCCGCGTTCGCCGCGCGCCCAATCGCCGGGCGGCGCGTTGAACAGCACTTGTTGCAGGCCGTGGTCGCGCAGGCGCGTGGCGAGTGTATGCGCCGGCCATTCATACGGAAACAGGCATTCGACGGCGCGAAAGCCGTCGCGCGCGGCGGCGGCGTAACGGTCGGGGAAATCGAATTCCCCGTACATCATGGTCAGGTTGGCGGCGAAACGCGGCATGGCTGGGATGTCTGGTGTCCGCGCGGGCGGACCGGACAGCCATGATGCAACAAGCCGCGCGCGGCGTCCCGGCGGCAATGCCGAGTGCCAAGCGGGGCGGCCGCCCTGTGCCTCAGGCGATGCGTTCGCCCGCGCGCCAGACTTGCGTGACCACCGGCGCGGCACCCACCTCGGGCGCCGCGCGTGCGACCCGGATCAGGTCGGCGCGTTTTTCGAGCGCGATCTCGCCGCGGTCGGTCAGGCCGATCATCGCGGCGGGCGTCGCGCTCACGCTCGCGATCGCGCGCGGCAAAGTCCATCCGGCATCGTCGGCGAGCACGAAGGCCGCGTGCAACAAGCTGGCCGGCACATAGTCCGACGACAAAGCGTCGAGCAGGTCGTGGCGCGCGAGTTCGATCGCTGCGACATTGCCCGAATGCGAACCGCCGCGCACCACGTTCGGTCCGCCCATCACGATGCCCATGCCGTGCTCGCGCGCGCCGCGCGCGGCGTCGAGCGTGGTCGGGAATTCGCTGATGGTCGCGCCTTCGTCGCGCGCCTGATGGATGTGCGCGAGCGTGGTGTCGTCGTGCGTTGCGACCGGCACGCCATGGCTTTGGCACAGCGCCAGAATCTGCGCGCGGTGCGCCTCGGCGTAACGGTCCTGCGCATCGGACAGGCGCGCGAGCATGGCCTGCACCTTGTCTTCGCTCCAGCCTTTCTTGCCCGTCACATAGGTGCGGTAATGGCTGATGTCGGTCCATTGGCGCTGGCCCGGCGTATGGTCCATGACCGAGACCAGCCGCACGCGCGGATCGGACACGAAAGGCGCGAACAGTTCGACGACCTCGGCGACCGCGATCTCGCAGCGCAGATGCAGCAGATGCTCGGCGCGCAACAAGCGTTCTTCGACCGCATGGCGCAGCACCTCGACCGATTCGCCGAGCGCTTCGACGCGCATGCTTTCATGATCGATGTCGCCGATCGCGATCGCATCGAGCACCGTCGTGATGCCGGCCGCCGCGATCTGCGCATCGTGCGCGAGGATGGCGGGCAGCATCGGCCAGCGCACCTTGGGGCGCGGCATCATGTGTTTTTCGAGGTTGTCGGTATGCAGCTCGACCAGGCCCGGCATCAACCAATCGCCGTTCAGGTCGATCGCTTCGGGCAATTGGCTGCGGCCCGCGTCGATGGCCGCGATGCGGCCGTGTTCGACGACCACGGTGCCGTCGAAGATGTCGTCGCGCAAGACGACGCGCGCATTGGTGAGGATCATGCTGCCTCCGGTTCGGTCTCGGTTCGCGCGAGCGCGGCCAGATCAAGCACGCGCGTGGCGACCGCTTCGCGCACTTCCTGATCATGGAAGATGCCGACCATGGCCGCGCCGCGCGCACGCGCTTCGCGGATGAGTTCGATGACGACCGCGCGATTCGCCGCATCGAGCGACGCGGTCGGTTCGTCGAGCAGCAGCACCGGCAATTGCGCGACCATGCTGCGCGCGATGTTCACGCGTTGTTGTTCGCCGCCCGAAAAGGTCGCGGGCGGCAAGGGCCACAAGCGCTCGGGCAGGTTCAGCCGCGCGAGCCAGGCGCGCGCAGTGTCGAGCGCGGCCTCGCGCGCCATGCCATTGGCGATCAAGGGCTCGGCCACCAGGTCGAGCGTGCCGATGCGCGGGATCACGCGCAGGAACTGGCTGACGAAGCCGATGGTGCGCCGGCGCAGGTCGAGCAATTGCTGGGCGTTCGCATGGGCGAAATCGACCCAGGCGCCGTCCTGGCGCACGCGCACGCTGCCGTGTTGAAGCCGGTAATTGGCATACAAGGTGCGCAACAGCGTGCTTTTGCCGGCGCCCGAAGGCGCATGCAGCACCAGGCATTCGCCCGCGCACACATCGAAACTCACGCCGCTGAACACCGGCAGGCGCGCGCCGCCTTGGCAATGGAGCACGAAGGTCTTGGCGACATCGCGCACTTCGATCATGGGAAGGGAAGACATGGTCAGGCCTGCAAGACGGAAGAGACCAGCAATTGCGTATACGGATGCTGCGGATCGTCGAGCACCTGATCGGTCAGGCCTTCTTCGACGCAACGGCCGTCTTTCATCACCATGAGCCGGTGCGCGAGCAAGCGCGCCACCGCGAGGTCGTGGGTGACGATGACGGCAGCCAGATGCAGCTCGGCCACCAGGCGGCGCAACAAATCGAGCAGGCGCGCTTGCACCGAGACATCGAGGCTCGCGGTCGGCTCGTCCATGAACACCACGCGCGGATGGGTGACGAGGTTGCGCGCGATTTGCAGGCGTTGTTGCATGCCGCCAGAGAATTGCATCGGCGCATCGTCGATGCGCGCGCCGTCGATCTCGACGCGTTGCATCCAGTCGAGCGCGGCAGCGCGGATCTGCCCGTAATGGCGCGCGCCCTGGGCCATCAGGCGCTCGCCGATGTTGGCGCCCGCGCTGACTTCGAGGCGCAGGCCGTCGCGCGGTTGTTGATGCACATAGCCCCAATCGGTGCGCATCAACAGGCGGCGGCGCGGATCGGACATGGCATACAGATCGACCACGCCCGCATCGCGGGTCGCGAATTCGATGCGGCCCGCATCGGGCACGAGCTGGCCCGAGAGCATGCGCAACAAGGTGGTCTTGCCCGAGCCCGATTCGCCGACGATGCCGAGCACTTCGCCCGCATGCAGATCGAGGTCGAGGTCGGCGACTGCCGGACGATTACCGAAACGCTTGCCGACCGCGCGGGCTGCAAGCAAGCGCGGCGCCGGGGCGCCCGCGGGTG
>CAXBRX010000332.1:0-4009 GCA_963977835.1 uncultured Derxia sp. | reverse complement strand
ACCGCCGCGAGCACCTGACGGTCGATGTAGTTGAACAGATTGATCAGCAGCAGCAGCAGCAGTGCGCTGCGTGCGCCGGGCAGGACGGAACCGCGGGCAGGCGAGGTCGGGGCGGGAGCCGGGGCCGGAGCAGCAGCCGGGGCCGGGGCGGCCGCGGGGGTTTGTTCTTGCTTACCGCAAGCAGCCAGGGCCAGGGCGGCGATCGAGGCAACGAGGAGCGACTTGATCATGTTTTCCTTCCTTGATGGATAGAGACGAACTGTGTGTTGAAACGAGGGCGATGAATAATTACCGGTAATTATCGCTCTTGCGAATCCACCGCCCCGTGAGCAATCGGGGTAAAACCCCTTGCACAGCAAGATGCAGCAAATTCGGGGCGAAATTATAACGATAGTTCTGTCGCGGTGCATGATGCACCACAAGTGTTAGGGCTGTTGAAGATCAAAGCCCTAGCGTCGTGGGCGAAAAACGCTCATGGCAGGCCTCCCACAATTCCTCGAATCGGTCGTGCTGCGCATTCGCATATTCGGAGTCGAGCACGCGCCAGACACCATTGGTGCGCGTGGTGATGGGGCGGCGCAAGGCCGATGAGCGATCGACGATCAGCATGGTCTCGTTGAGGCTGGCATGGACCTCCGGCGTGATGCGGCAATCGGCGCGATGCGCGTATTGCCGCAGGACGCGCACGAGGCGCGGATAGTCGCGATTCAGGCGTTCAGCGTCGGTGATGACCATGCGCAGCGCCGCGCGCGTGCTGCGCCCGAAGAATGCGAGCAATGCGGCCTCGAACTCGGGCGCATTGATGCGCCAATCGGCATAGGTCGGATCGAACATGAGCAGTTCGGTTTCCGCGCGCCCGATCGCTTCCAGCACGGTGGCCTGGAACTCGCTGCGATGCTCGAAGAAGCGGGCTTGCGGAAGCGGCGTGCTCATCGCGGTTTCACTCCGGTGTGTCCAGAGGAATGATCCATCCGTCGGTATACCAGCCATACAGCAGATCCTGCACATCGGTGGGCGCTTGCGCGTACTCGGCGCCGCTCAGACGGCGGCGGTCGGCAAGCTTGCGCAGCACGCGTCCTTCGGCAGCGGTGGCGATCAAGGCCTCACCGTTGATGTAGACGCGGCGCCGATCATGCAGCAATTGCGCGCGCCGCTGCACGGCCAATCCGGTCTTGGCGACACGCTTGTCGAACCGCGCGCGTGACAAGGCCGGCACCGGATGTTCGAACACGGTGGTGGATTTTGGTTCGCTCAGGAAGCAGCCGATGAACTCGGCCATTTCGTCGCGTGCGAAGCGGTGGCGCTTCACCAAGTCCTCGAGCATGTCGACCATCGCGCCTGGCACTTGCGCTGGATGCTTGGGGCGGGCGAGGCCGGGGTCGGCATAACGACCGGGCAGATCGACCTGATCGGCCGAGAACATCAGGTACTCGCGCAGCATCTCGGCATGCGGCGGCGTACGAAAGCCGACTGACCAGGTGGTGCAGGTGCCGCGTGCGACGCCGTCGTGCGCGCATTGCGGCGGCAGGTAGAGCAGATCGCCGGGTTCGCAGAGAAACTCGGCATCGGGGCGGAAATCGGCCAGGATCTTGAGCGGGAAATCGGGGATGAGGGTCAGATCGCGCTGGCGCGAAATGCGCCAATGGCGCGTGCCGATGCCTTGCAGCAGAAAGACATCGTAGGAATCGAAATGCGGCCCTACACCGCCGCCATCGACGGCGTAGCTGATCATCACGTCGTCCAGGCGCGCATGCGGCAGGAAGCGGAAACGATCCATCAATGCATCGGCCCGCGCGTCATGCAGGTTGACGCCTTGCACCAGCACCGTCCAGTCGCGCTTGGCGTTCGGCAGGGTGGGGAAAGGGCCGCGCGCGAGCGACCAACGCTCGCCTTTGCGCTTGACCATGCGCGACTCGACTTCGTCGTCGGCCGCGAGCGCGAAGAGTTTCGGCGGTGCGATGCCCAGCAAGGCCGGGTCGATCGCGTTCTTGACATGCAAAGGTTTGCGTTGCCAGTACTCGCGCAGGAAGCGTTCGATACTCATTCCGCCCAGCAAGCGCTCGAAGAATTGTTTGTCGTTCATGGTCTTGGGTCCGATAATGCGCGGACTCTAAACCAACCGTCGTTCCGGCTTTTGATCTCATGCATATCTCGCCCAACACCGTCGTGCGCCTGCAATACCGGATTTCCGACGCGCAAGGTGAAGTCATCGATGCCGGCGAGGAGCCCATGGAATACCTGCACGGCGGGTACGGGGACTTCTTCGGCGAGCTCGAAAAGCAGCTCGAAGGGCAGGAAGCCGGCTTCGAGGGCGAATTTCATCTCGAACCGGAACAGGCCTTCGGCGATTACGACGCGTCTTTGCTGCGCATCGTGCCGATGTCGGCCTTGCCGCAAGGCGTGCAGCCCGGCATGCAATTCGAAGGTCTGCCCGAAGGTGATGGCGAAGATCGCGAACGCATCTTCACCGTCACCGATGTCGATCGCGACGGCGTCGTGCTCGACGGCAACCATCCGCTCGCGGGTGTCGCCTTGCGCGTCTGGTTGCAGGTGATGTCGGTGCGGCCCGCCACCGAGGCCGAGATCGAGGCCGGGCATGTCGAGACCGACGACATCCGCGTCGGCGACGCTTCCGACATCCCGGAGCCCCCGACCTTGCACTGAGCCTGCAAGCGCCGCGGACGCGACATCAATCGGTCGCGCCGCTGCGCAACTGGGCGATCAATTCGTAAAGCAGGGCATGCGCATCGCGCGGCGAGAGTGCGTCGGGATCGACCGCTTCGAGCCGCGCGACGATGGCACCCGCCTGCGCTGCGTCGCCATGGCCGTCGAGGAAGGGCGCGGTGGTGTCGCCAGTCGCGGGCGGCGCATCGAACAAACCGAGTTGCGGCCGGGTGGCGCTCGATTGGGCTTCGAGTTGCGCCAGCAGCTTGCGCGCGAGCTGCACCGTGGCTTCGGGTACGCCGGCCAGCTTGGCCACCTGCAAGCCGTAGCTTTTGCTCGCCGCGCCGTCTTGCACCGCATGCAAAAAGACGATGCCGCCGCGATGCTCGGCCGCGGTCACATGCACATTGGCCACGCCCGGCATTTGCTCGGCGAGCTGGGTCAATTCGAAGTAATGCGTCGCGAACAAGGCCAGCGGCTTGGTCTTTTGCGCGAGTGTTTGTGCGATCGCCGAGGCGAGCGCCATGCCGTCGAAGGTCGAGGTGCCGCGCCCGACTTCATCCATGATGACCAGGCTGCGTTCGGTGGCGCCATGCAGGATGGCGGCGGTCTCGGTCATCTCGACCATGAAAGTCGAACGGCCTTGTGCGAGATCGTCGGCCGCACCGATGCGCGTGAAGATCTGATCGATGGGGCCGAGCACGGCTTCGTCGGCCGGCACATAGCTGCCTGCATAGGCCATGAGAGCGATCAGTGCCGCCTGGCGCATGTAAGTGCTTTTGCCGCCCATGTTGGGGCCGGTGATGAGCAGCAGGCGGCGCGAGGCGTCGAGCACGATGTCGTTGGGCACGAAACGCTCGTTGGCGCTTTCGACCTGGGCTTCGACCACCGGATGACGGCCGCGCCGTACATGCAGCATCGGTTCGCCGACGAAACGCGGTGCGTTCCAGCGCCGGTCGCGCGCGATGCAGGCCAGCGCGTAGAGCACATCGAGCGTGGCGACCGCGCGCGCGGCGCGTTGGACAGCGCCCACATGAGGCGCGAGCGCGTCGAACAAGGCGTCGTAAAGATATTTCTCGCGTGCGAGCGCGCGTTCGTTCGCGCTGAGCACCTTGTCTTCGAAGGCCTTGAGTTCGGGCGTGATGTAACGCTCGGCGTTTTTGAGCGTCTGGCGGCGCACATAATCGGCGGGTGCTTTGCCGGTATGCGAGGCGGTCAGCTCGATGTAGAAGCCGTGCACCTTGTTGAACTCGACGCGCAGATTCGCGATGCCGGTGCGTTCGCGTTCGCGCGCTTCGAGCGCGACCAGGAAATCGCCATGGTTGGTCTGCAGCGCGCGCAATTC
>CAXBRX010000331.1:0-4083 GCA_963977835.1 uncultured Derxia sp. | reverse complement strand
GCTGCCCGCGCCGCTCAGTCATTCAGTCGAGCGCGTGCTCGGGCGCGATTTCCTCGCGCCCGTGGTCGGCTCGTTCTTGTTCACCGACGCCTTGCAGCGCTGGATCCCGACACCCGTCATCGTGCGCGACCGCGCCTGGGTGCTGGCCGAGCATTGGGCCGACGCCTGGCATGAGGCGCAAGGCACCGACCGTCTGCATGCGCCGCTCGGCGCCTTGTACGCCGACGACACGACGCGCCGTCTGCCGATGCTGTTCCTGAACGCGACCAGCGTCGATACCGGCCGGCGTGCGATCGCCACGCAGGTGCGTCTGGCCGCGCCCGACGCGATCGACGTCTACGCCGGCGGCCTCAAGACCGACGGGTTGTCCTTGGCGCAGGCGGTGCTCAACAGCGCGCGCTTCACCTATGTGAGCCCGGCCGGCACCTTGATCGGCCAGCGCGGCGAACTCGTCGGCGTCGCCGACCGTCTGGTCGACGGCGGCTATTTCGACAATTCCGGCGCCGAAACCTTGCTTGACGTGATCGGCACCCTCGAGCGCAACGGTGTCCTGCAAGCGCGCCAGGCCTATGTCGTGCTCATCAGCAACGAAGCCACGGCGGCACGCCTGTGCCGCGATGTGAACGCTGCTCCGCCCGATGTCTCGGTGGGCGCGATCACGGCGCATACGCCGGGTTCGTCCGAGACCTTGTCGCCGATCGAGGCGATGCTGTCGACGCGGGTTGCGCGTGCCTCGCTGGCCATGGAACGCGTGGTGCGCCAGGTCGGCTGCGACCATGTGATCGAACTCGGCATGTTCGCCGACCGTTATCCGCAGGAAATGCGCGACAGCGCGCGTGAACCGGCCCTGGGCTGGTTCCTGTCGCGCAATTCCGTGCGTCTGATCGAATTGCTGGCCGCCGAATATGGCGGCGCCGCGCCGGCTGCGCATTGAGGCGGCGCCTGCATTCGGCACCGCTTTGGCCGGTGGGTTGGCGTATCAGCCGGCGGAGCGGTCCGGTGCGCCGATCCGGTCCAGCATCTGCTGCAAGGTCGCACGCATGACCGGTTTGTCGAGATGGCCGGCAAACCCGGCGGCATGCGTGCGCGCATGGTCTTCGGGTTCGACATGGCCGGTCACGGCGATGACCGGCAGCGCGGGCCGGCCGAGTGTCGCTTCGCGTTCGCGCAAGCGCCGCAGGATCTCGAATCCATCGACCTGCGGCATGCTCAGGTCGACCAGCATCAAATCGAAGCGACCCGACACGGCGGCGGAGATCGCTTGCTCGGGATCGTCGGCTTCTTCGGCCTGATGATCGAGCGAGCGGGCAAGTTCGGCCAGGACGAGCCGAGAAATCATGTCATCGTCCAGCACAAGCACATTCAGAGGAGCATGGGGTAGAGCACGGTCGTTCATGGTGCAAGTATCGCCGGGATTGGCGCCCGATGGGTCGGGAATCTCCTACCCAAGATCAAGGGGCGTGACGCTTTCCCGCGCGCCGGCTCAAGAACGTCTGCCCCCCGCCGTTAGACACGTAAACGGCGTCGCGCGCATTGCCCATGGCGCCGTCAGGGGAATGCTGTGAATCCGCAACCACGCAACGCACAACAACGTCTGCTGCAGCCGCTCACCGGCAAGCAGGTTTTGGTGGCCGATCCGAATCCGGTCACCCGTACGGTGTTGCGCGACACTTGTTATGCGCTCGGTGCGGCGAATGTGAATTACTGCACGACCGCCGCCGATGTGCTGCGCGCGGTGTCGGGGCACGAAGTGCAGGTGATCCTGTGCGAATTCCGTCTCGACCAGCATCGCGACGGTCAGCAATTGCTCGAGGAATTGCGTGCCAAGCGGCTGATCCGCCTGTCGACGGTGTTCATGATGGTGACGACCGAGCGCGCCTACCGGCAGGTGGTCTCGGTGGCCGATTTCGCGCCCGACGATTACCTCATCAAGCCGTTCACCCAGGACCAGTTGCGCACGCGCCTGATCCGCGCCAACGAAAAGAAGCTGGTGTTGGCGCGCGCCCATCAATTGATCGAAAGCGATGCGCGCGATCTGGCGGTGCATGAATGCAAGCGCATCGCGGCCGAGAACCCGCGCTTTTTCGCCGATGCGACGCGGCTCGCGGTCGATGTGCTCGGCAGTCTCGAACGCTTCGACGAGGCCGAGGTGCTGCTCGACAAAGTGCTGGCGGTGCGGCCGGTACCCTGGGCCTTGATGGCGCTGGCGGTCATTCGGCGCAAACAACATCGCCTCGAAGAAGCCGAGGAAATCCTGCATGGCCTGATCGCCAATTGCAAAGAGATGCTGAGCGCCTACGACATGCTCGCCGCGGTCAAAGAAGAACTCGGCAAGGACGACGAAGCCCTCGATGTGCTCGAAAGCGCGACCGCGCTGTCGGCCGCCAATGTGGAGCGTTTGCGCCGGACCGGCGCGGTGGCGCACCGGGTCGGCAAGCTCGACCGCGCCGAGCAGGTGTTTTCCAAGGTGGTCGAACGGGTGCGCGATTCATCGCTGCTCGAAGGCAGTGATTTTTCCAATCTGTCCCAGGCCTTGATCGCCCAGGGCAAGACCGAGGCGGTGCGCGCGGTGCTGGTCGATCAGCGCAAGCTCATGCGCGGCCATCCGGACGGCGAATTCGTGACCAAGCTCATCGAATACCAGCACGCCGAGCGCGAGCAGGACGTCGCGGGTGCCAAGGCCGCGCTCGACCGTCTGCTCGAGTTGTTGCAGCCCGAACAGCCGCCGGTGCCGTTGACGATGCAGATCCAGGTCGTCGAAGCCTGTTACGCGCAATCGCGCAACGATGCCGCCGAAGCGCTCGCCAAACAGATCGCCGCCGTGCCCGACGCCGACCGGCGCGTGGTCGCGCGCGCGCAGGCCTTGATCGCCGCCCATCGTGTCGCGCCGGAGCCGCCCTTGCCGACGCTGGATCTCGACGGCATCCACAAGGCGCTCGATCGTCTCAGCCATCAAGGCTGGAGGAACGACATCGCCGAGCGCGTGTTCGCGGCCATCATGCGCGGCCTGCGCGGCGCCGAGGAAGGCAGCGAGGCGCAAGGCCGCTTCGCGGTTTTGCTCGATCGTTACGAAGCGCTCAAGGCCAATTACGGCATCGTGCGCGACACGATCGAGAATTGAGCCACGCGCGTCAATGTGCGTCCGGCGCGAGCGCGCGCACGAGGCGCACTTCGCTGGTCGCGCCCACGGCGGCCTCGAGCGGCGCACTGTCGCGCACGCGGTGTCCGTCGATGAAGACCACGATCTGCGCATTCAACTGGCCGTGTTCATCGAGCACATGGGACGCCAAGCGCGGATTGGCCGCGCACGCCGCCTCCAGCGCGCCACGCAAAGTGGGGGCGCCGGTATGCACTTCGGGCGCTTCGATGAAGCGTGCGAGATGTTGGTCGAAGACGACGCGGGCCATGCCGATAAGTGTGCACTGACGCGTGGGCCGAGCATACTGCCGCACCATGCGTATTTCCCCTGCCCAGATCGTCTGGCGTGACGACGGCACGCCGTTTTCGCCGCAATACGGCGACATCTACCACAGCGCTGCCGGGGGCTGGGAACAAGCCCGGCATGTCTTTCTCGGCGGGAACGGTTTGCCCGAGGCTTGGCGCGCGCGTGAACGCTTCGTGATCGTCGAGACCGGTTTCGGCCTCGGCACCAATTTCCTCGCGACCTGGGCCGCCTGGCGCGCCGATGCGCAACGCCCGGCGCGTCTGTTCTTCGTCTCGCTCGATCTGCATCCGCCCACCGCCGCCGATCTGCGTCGCATGCATGCCGATGGTCCGCAGGCCGAACTTGCCGCACAGCTCGCGCAAGCCTGGCCGCTGCCGGTGCCCGGTCTGCACGCGCTCAATTTCGAAGACGGCGCGGTGCAATTGCTGCTCGGCTTCGGTGAAGCTCAGGAGGTGCTGCGCGAACTGGCGTTGCGCGCCGACGCGTTCTATCTCGACGGCTTCGCTCCGGCGCGCAATCCCGAGATGTGGTCGGGCGGCATTGCGCGCGCATTGGCCCGGCTCGCCGCGCCGCAGGCAACGCTCGCGACCTACACCGCGGCGCGTGCGGTGCGCGATGCTCTGACCGACGCCGGGTTC